>JAGPGI010000006.1:0-7345 GCA_018056045.1 Paracoccus sp. (in: a-proteobacteria) | reverse complement strand
CGCCCGGCGCCACGATCCGGGCCATCGTGCCGGCCAAGCCGATCCGCGCCAGCGTCACCCGCATCATCGTGGACAAGGAAACCCGCCGCGTCGCCGCCTATGATGCGCGCGGCCGGCTGGTGGCGGATTATCCCGCGACCGTCGGCTCGACCGAGACACCTTCGCCGCATGGTAACCATGTCGTCGATGCGGTCGCCCTGAACCCGACCTACACCTATAACCCCAAGCGCAACTTCAAGCAGGGCGAGAATGATCGCGTGCTGATCGTGCCGGCCGGTCCGAACGCCCCCGTCGGCAATGTCTGGATCGACCTGAGCGAGCCGACCTATGGCATCCACGGCACCGCCACGCCCTCCAAGTTGTTCGTCAGCCAGTCGCATGGCTGTGTGCGGCTGACGAACTGGGACGCGTGGGAGCTGGCGCATATGGTCAAGGCCAAGCAGACCACGGTCGAGTTTCTGGACCCCGGCGTCAGCATCGCCGATGTGACCGGCGCCTCGCCCGCCGCGGCGGCGACACGGACGACCAGCGTGGCCGCGAGCATCGGCGCGACGCGTCCGACCGCGCGCGGCAATCGCCTGCCGCCGCAGATCGCAACGGCCGCGCCGGTCGTCACCGCGCAACCAGTGGCTGCCGCCACGACGGCCGCCGTTGCCGCCCCCCCTGTCGATGCGCTGGCCGCCTCGCTGGCCCGGGCGACGGCAGGTGCGACCTCGGAGGCCGTCACCGAGACGCTGCTGCCGGCGGTCATCACCCCGGCCACGCCCGCCCCGCATGAGCCGCTGGTGCCGGCGCATGCCGCGCCCGGAGCAGTGAGTGATGAACCGGAATACCCCTCGGATGCGGAACTGCCCGACAGCCTGCCGGATCAGGCGGCAGCGGCGGTCACGCCCTATCCGCAGACCGGGCATCCCTGACATGCGGGGGCTGTGGCGGGCGGCCTTGATCAGCCTGACCCTGACCCAACCGCCACAGGCACAAGAGGCGCCATTGCCGCACCCGCCCGACGGGGCGGCAATCCCCACGGCAACGCGCCCTGCCCAGCGCCCCGACGGACCTGAGGTGGCGACCGATCCGGCCCCATCCGGCACAGATGCCGCCGCATCGCCCCAGCCCAAGACCATGCGCGACACGCTCCGCGAAAGCGATTTCGACCATGCGGCCTGCCGGCTGGAGCTGACCTTGCTGGGTGCTGATTTCAGCGATGCGCCGCCGCTGACCGATCCGGCGCATCGAGATTGCGGCATTGCCCGCCCGATCCTGCTGCGCCAGCCCCTGCCGGGGATCGAGATTGCCGGCGGTGCGCTGATGCGCTGCGACACTGCCCGCCATCTGGCGCATTGGCTGCGCGATTTCGTCCGCCCCGCCGCCGCCATGCTGCCCGGCCAGCCCCGGCTGGTCGCGCTCGAGCCGGGAACGACCTATCAGTGCCGCCCCACCGTCGGCGGTGACGGCGCAGGCCTGTCAGAGCACGCCTTTGGCAATGCCTTCGACGTCACCGCCTTGCGGTTCGAGGATGGCTCGCGCATCCAGATCGCCCCGCGCCGCGACAGTGGCGACATGACCGAGGCGTTCCAGCGCGCCCTGCGCGGCTCGGCCTGCCTGCATTTCACCACCGTGCTTGGCCCCGGCACCAATACCGCGCATGCCGACCACCTGCATCTGGACATCAAACACCGGCGCAGCGGCTGGCGGCTGTGCCAGTGATGCCCAATCGGCCGGCATTCGCGCGACTTTCGGTCCGACGCATTATTCCCATGCCCGGATGGCTGGTATAGCCATGAGGCGACAAGGAAAGGGACATGGCCATGACGACCCCCGCCCCGCTGCCCCCGCGGCAGATTGATTGCTTCAAGGCCTATGACGTGCGCGGCCGTCTGGGCAGCGAGCTGGACAGCGACGTGGCCTATCGGATCGGCCGCGCCTTTGCCGAGGTTCTGGCGGCGCGCGAGGTGATCGTCGGGCGCGACACTCGCGAGACCTCGCCGGAACTGGCGCAGGCGCTGATTCGCGGGCTGAACGATGGCGGCGCGAATGTCCGCGACCTTGGCCTTGCCGGCACCGAAGAGATGTATTTCGCCACCGCCCATTTCGGCGCGGATGGCGGGATCGAGGTGACCGCCTCGCATAATCCCATCGACTATAACGGCATGAAGCTGGTCGGGCGCGGCGCGGCGCCGCTGGACCCCGAGGGGGATTTCGCCCGACTGGCGGCGCTGGCGCGTTCGGGCGCCTTTGCCGCCGCCAGCCGGCAGGGCACCTGCAGCGATTTCCCGCAGGCGCGGGCGGCCTATGCCTCGGCAATGGCCGATTTCATCGACATCTCGGCCCTGCGGCCCTTGAACCTGCTGGTCAATGCCGGCAATGGCACGGCCGGCCCGACCTTTGACGCCATCGCCGCCGAACTTGCGCGCCGTGGCGCGCCGCTCAGCTTCATTCGCGTCAACCATGACCCCGATCCCGGCTTTCCCAACGGCATCCCGAACCCGCTCTTGCCGGAAAACCAGCCGATGACCGCCGAGGCCGTGCGCGCGCATGGCGCCGATCTGGGCGTCGCATGGGACGGCGATTTCGACCGCTGCTTCTTTTTCGACGAGAACGGGACCTTCATTCCCGGCGAATATATCGTCGGCCTGCTGGCCACGGCATTCCTGGAAAAGCATCCGGGCGAAAAGATCGTCCATGACCCGCGCGTGGTGCTCAATAGCCGCGACATGATCGCGCGGGCGGGCGGACGCGCGGTGCAGGCGCGCACCGGCCACGCCTATGTCAAACGCGCCATGCGCGAATCCGGCGCCATCTATGGCGGCGAGATGTCGGCGCACCACTATTTCCGCGACTTTCACTATGCCGACAGCGGCATGGTGCCGTGGCTTCTGGTGGCGGAACTGTTGTCGCGGCAGGACACCAGCCTTGGCGCGCTGCTGGCCGAGCGGATGCGGGCCTTTCCCTCGTCGGGCGAGATCAATTTCCGGCTCGACGATCCCGGAGCCGCCATCGACCGGGTGGTGGCGCATTTCGCACCGCAGGCACGGCGGCGCGACGACACCGACGGCATCAGTCTGGAATTCGACGACTGGCGGTTCAACCTGCGCAGCTCGAATACCGAGCCGGTGGTGCGGCTGAACGTCGAATCGCGCGGAGATGCGGCCCTGGTCGCGGCAAGGCGGGCCGAAATCGAGGCGTTGCTGACCGGCGAGCAGCCGTTGGACGACTGATCCCGGACATGCGAGCCTTGTGCCTGTGAACCGCGCGCAAGGCGCGGCAAGACGGAGGCGGCGTGATGAGTGGTTTGTTTGCGGCCTTGGCGTTTTTTGGCTTTGGCGCCGGTCTGGTAGCGATGCTTGGTGTGATCGTGCTGCGGCTCGATCCGGATGGCCGGCTGGCATTGAGCGGGTTGGCCATGATGATGCTCGGCGTTGCCGGCCTTTTGGGGCTTGTCGCCAGCAGCCTTCTCGGCTGATCCTAGTCGCCGGTCGTCCCGGGGGGCACGCGCAGCACCGCCTCGTGATAGGCGATGGCCTCGTCCAGATCGTCAAACACGCTCAGAACGCCGCGATCCAGCACCGCGCCCATGTCGCACATGTTGCGGATCATCGGCATCGAGTGGCTGACGACGATGGCGCCTGAATTGGCCATGCGATCATTGAAGACGCGCTGCGACTTGGCGCGGAAATCGGCATCGCCGACGCTGGTCACCTCATCGACCAGATAGGTGTCGAAATGGATGCCCATGCTGGTGCCCATCGCCAGCCGCGATTTCATCCCCGAGGAATAGCTGGCGAAAGGCTGGTGGTAATGCTGGCCCAGTTCGGCGAAATCGGCGACGTAATCGACCAGCTCGTCGGTATCGACCCCGTAGATGCGGGCGACAAAGCGCACATTCTGCGCCCCGGTCAACTCGGCGTGAAAGCTGCCGGCAAAGCCCACCGGCCAGGAAATCGTCCCGTCCGACAGAACCCGCCCCGAGGTCGGCGAGACCGTGCCCGCGATCATTTTGAGCAGCGTCGACTTGCCGGCGCCGTTGCGGCCAAGCAGCCCGACCGAGGCCCCGGTCGGGAAAAACGCGTTCAACCGATCCGCGACGACGGTCTTGCGCCCGTTGAGGCGATAGATCTTGGTCAGGTTCTCCAGCCGGATCATGGCTCAGCGACGGTCGCGGACACTGTAATAGACCAGGGCAAGGATCGACCAGCCGGCCAGCAGCATGCCTGTCACCATCACCAGCAGCCACGGCCGGTCCGGCTCGGTCGAGCTTTGCGCGACCTTGGGTTCGATATGGGCCGCCAGATAGCGCGACTTGCGCTGCGCCTCGGCCAGAGCCGCCTCATAGGCGATCCGGGCACCGCGATAGGCGCCTTCGGCGAATTCGCGGTCGACAGCCAGCTTTTCATATTCGGCCATCAGCTGCGCATAGCTTTCGCCGTCAGGCCCCTGTCCCTCGGCACCGAACTTGCCGCGCTCTGCGTCGATCAGGCGGCGCAAGGCGTCGATCTTCTGCTGCGACTGGGTGACGCGGTGGTCGGTCGGGCGGGCGTTCTCGGTCAGCAAGTCATGGGCGATCAGGGCCTCGGCCAGTTGTCCCTGCAACCCGCTCAACACGCCCATCTGCCCGGCCAGATCGGCGGCGGGATCGACGATCTGCGATTTCATCCGGAAGGCCGTCATCGCCTGACGGGTGACCGTCAGATCTTCGCGCGTCTCGTCCAGCTCGGCCTTGGCGAGCTTGGTCGCATCGTCGCGGGCGACGGCCGACAGCTCGTTGATCTTGTCCGAGCTTTGCTGGAACACGGCGGCGGCGATTTCCTGCGCATCCTCGGGCGTGAAGGCGCTGACCTTTAGCGTGATCAGGCCGCTGCTGGTGTCGTAAAGCACCTTGACCTGACGGTGCCAGTAGTCGGTCATGTCCTCGATATGGTCTTCGGGATCCAGCGCGAAGACAAAGTCCCGCGGCCAGTCGCGCGAAAACCGCGCATGCAGGTCCAGCTTGGCGTCGATGGTTTCGACCATGTCCTGGCTGCGGATGTACTCGTAAAGAATATCCGTATCCGAGGCGCCCGAACTGCCGGCCAGCGGCATGAAGCCGCCAAGAAGGTCGATCGACGGCGTCATGTCCTCCTTGCGGACGGAGAATCCGACGGTCGAGACATATTGATCACTGGCGCGCATCCACAGATACCACGCCCAAAGCCCGGTCGGCAGAACCACCATCAGCATGAACGAGACCAGCAGCAGCCAGTGCCGGCGGCGCGCATGGGCGACGTTGACGGTCGGGCGCACCGGCTCGGGGGGCGGCGGCACCGGGGCGGCGGGCACGGGACGCGGGGCGGCCTGAGCCACGGCAGTCGTCATCGGCTTGACCGCGATCGGCTGGGCTTGCAGCGGCGTGGGCGGCGGCGCCGGCTTTGCGGCGGGTTGCACGGCCTGGGCTGGCGCCTGTGCCGAAGGTTGTGCTGCCGGCGGCTGCGGCGCGGGATTGGCTGCGGGCGCGGGCTGCGGCACGGCGCGCAGCGGTTCCGGGGCCGGCTGCGGCTTGGGCGGCTGACCGGCTGCAAGCCCGGTCTCGGTCTGGAAGGGGCGATTCGGCACGGCCGGCGCGGCGCCAGCCGGCTGCGCGGGGGTTGGCGCTGCGTGTGCCGGACCTTGCGGGCCTGCGGTCGTCTGAACCGGTTGACCGGCCTGGCTGCCGGCAGGATTCGAAGTCGTGGTCAACGCAATGACGCTTTCGCTGGTTTACCTTTTCGCTGCAGTTGATACATATTGCCGGCCGCCAAGACCAGCGTTTGCGTTCACATGTCCGACACTACCGCCGAAAATCGTGCTCCGCAGCGACCCTACAAAAACGGGCCGCGCTTTCGCATGGCCCGGACCGTGGTCGCCCTGATCCTGCGCGAAATGGCCACGACCTATGGCCGTTCGGCCGGCGGCTATATCTGGGCCATCCTCGAGCCGGTGCTGGGCGTGGCGCTGCTTTCGGCGGTTTTCAGCATGGCGCTGCAGCATCCCGGGCTGGGAACGAACTTCCCACTGTTCTACGCCACCGGCTTCCTGCCCTTCGCGATGTTTAACGATGTCGCCAACAAGGTGGCCAGTTCGATCCGCTTTTCGCGGCCGTTTCTGGCCTATCCAAGCGTCACCTTCATCGACACGATGGTGGCGCGGGTGGTGCTGAACGCGCTGACCCATGCGACCGTCATATGCATCGTCATCTCGGGCATTTTCGTTATCTATCAGCTACCTGTCGTGGTCGACATGGTCTCGGTCTTCGAGGCGCTGCTGATGACGACCATGCTGGGGGTCGGGGTCGGCACGCTGAACTGCTACCTGCTGACCGCCTTCCCGATCTGGGAGCGGACCTGGCAGATCATCACCCGACCGCTGTTCCTGATGTCGGGGGTGTTCTTCCTCTATGACATGATGCCGGCCAAGGCGCAGGAGTTCCTTTGGTACAACCCGCTGCTGCATTGTGTCAGTATGCTGCGGCACGGAATCTATCCGACCTATGAAGCCAGCTATGTCAGCCAGCTTTACGTCTACAGCACCTCGATCATCCTTTTGTTCTTCGGTTTGCTGTTGCTGGCGCGCAACCATCGCGATCTTCTTGAACGCTAAAGCAGCAGGTCCGAATCGGTCGGAGACCCGGCCGAGCCGATGCTGATCGTCAGATCCACCAGCCCGTCACCGTCCAGATCGACCGCAAGCACCCTGCCGGCCTCCGCGGTCGTATATGTGCGCACCTGCCCGCTGCCCGTGCCGCTGAATGCTGCGCCGCCGATGAAGGTCAGGTTCAGGCCGGTCATGTCGATCACGTCTTCGCCAAGCGTATAGCCCTGAATGGTGTCGTGACTGCGATCAAAGCTTTCCCGCGTGACAAAGTGAAAGACATCCCGGCCAACGCCGCCGATCATCAGGTCCGAGCCGGCGCCGCCATCCATCCGGTCGTTCCCCGCGGCGCCATTCATCACGTCATTGCCGGCGCCGCCGCGAATACGGTCGTCGCCGGCATCGCCGAACAGGCGGTCATCGCCGGCGTCACCGCTGACGAGATCCGCGCCCAGCCCGCCATAGAGACGGTCGCGACCGTCACCTCCGGCCAGGGTGTCATCGCCGGCCTCGCCGTAAAGCACGTCATTGCCGCCGAAGGCGAGGATGTTGTCATTTCCGTCACCGCCGCTCAGCAGCATGTGCCCGCCCATGGCCCAGATGGTGTCATGGCCGGTGCCGCCGCGGACCGTGTCGTCGCCGCCATCGGCGACCATGAAATCGTTGCCGTCACCCCCGTCCAGCAAGTCGTTGCCGCTGCCGCCATAGACGGTGTCGGCGTCGAGACCGGCATAGATCGAGT
>JAGPGI010000196.1 GCA_018056045.1 Paracoccus sp. (in: a-proteobacteria) | reverse complement strand
TGTCGAATTCGACGGCGTTCCGCTCAGTCATTGCGACCCCTTACACGCAGCATCCGGTCCAGCATGATGGCGACCACGACGATGATGATACCGCTTTCAAAACCCAGCGCGGTGTTGACGCTGTTCAAGGCCCGCACCACCGGCACGCCCAGCCCCGAGGCCCCGACCAGCGCAGCGATGACGACCATGGAGAGTGACAGCATGATGGTCTGGTTCAGCCCGGCCATGATCTGCGGCAGCGCGCTTGGCAACTCGACCTTCCACAGAAGCTGGCGGGGCGTGGCGCCAAAGGCGGTTGCGGCCTCGACCAGCGCGGTCGGAGTCGAGCTGATCCCGAGATATGTCAGCCGGATCGGCGCCGGCAGCACGAAGATCACCGTGGCGATCAGCCCCGGCACCATGCCGATGCCGAAAAACACGATGGCCGGGATCAGATAGACAAAGGTCGGCAGCGTCTGCATCAGGTCCAGAACCGGCCGCATCCAGGCGTAAAGCCGGGGCCGGTGAGCGGCGGCGATGCCGATGGGCACGCCGATCGCCATGCAGACGACGCAGGCCGACAGGACCAGCGTCAGCGATTGCATGGTTTCTTCCCAATAGCCCTGATTGAGAATGAAGAGAAACCCCAGCGCGATCAGCAGGCAGGTCTGCCAGCTGCGCTGCAGGACCCAGGTCAGGGCGACCGTCAGCGCGGTAAAGACCAGCGGATGCGGGAATTCCAGAACTTTCAGGATGGCGCCGATCAGCCCGTCCAGAAACCCCGAAATGAAGTTGAAAAAGGCGGCTGCGTGCAGGTTCAGCCAGTCGAACAGGGCTTTTGCGGTCTTGCCGACCGGGATCTTGGTCCCGGTCAAAAGCTCGGTCAGTTGCTCCATGCGTCCTTCGCTTGCGTTCTGGCGGGCAGGTCTGCCCGGCGGGTTCCGTTGGCGGAGTCGTCAGTTTGTCAGCCCGTCCGCCACCAGTCGCGAAACCGTCCGGGACGGTCATCCGAAAACCCCGCTGATCGGGGCCTGTGGGGTGTCGGGGATCGTGGGGGGGCGGCCCGTGCCGAGGTCCGGGACGCCCGGAGGCATTACTCCAGCGCGGCGGTCAGCGCGGCGGCGGCGTCGCCACCCTCAGCGGTGGTCACGCCCGCGAGCCAGGGCGTGGCCGCATCGGGATTGGCCTTGAGCCATTTCTTGGCCGCATCGGCAGGCTGTTCGCCATCGTTCAGGATCAGGCCCATGACCTCGTTTTCCATCGGCAGGGTGAATTCGAGGTTCTGCAGGAACTTGCCCAGATTGGGACAGTCGGTGGCAAGGCCTGCGCGCACATTGGTATCGACACGCGCGCCGCCCAGATCGGGGCCAAAAATCTCGTCGCCGCCAGCCAGATAGGTCAGCTTGAACTGGCTGTTCATCGGATGCGGCTCCCAGCCCAGAAACACCACCGGCTTGCCGGCGCTGTCGGCGCGGGCGACCTGCGCCAGCATCCCCTGTTCGCTGCTTTCGACGATCTCGAAGGTGCCAAGGTCGAACTTGTTCTGCGCCACCATGTCCAGCAGCAGGCGGTTGCCGTCATTGCCCGGTTCAATGCCGTAGATCTTGCCCTCGAGCGCGTCCTTCTGGGCGGCGATCTTGGCGTAATCGTCGATGCCCAGATCGGCGCCGGCCTTGTTGGTGGCCAGCGTGTATTTCGCGCCGGTCAGGTTGGTGCGCAGCACCTCGATCGTGCCCGAATCGCGGTAGGGCTTGATGTCGTTTTCCTGGCTCGGCATCCAGTTGCCCAGAAACACGTCCACATCGTCCTTGGCCATCGCGGTATAGGTCACGGGCAGCGACAGGATCTTGGTCTCGGTCTGGTAGCCAAGCGCCTGCAGCACGGTCGAGGCCAGCGCGGTGGTCGCGCTGATATCGGTCCAGCCCACATCCGAGAAGACGACCTTGCGGCACTCGATCGGTTCCTGCGCATGGGCGGCACCCGCGGTCGCGATCGCGGCGCCGAGGCCGGCGGCAAGAAGGGCGGTGCTGCGGCGAAATGTCATCTTGTTCTCCCTGTTGTCTTGACGGGTCAGTCGATTAAGGCTTTCTTTGATTGACGAGTCAATCAAAGATCAGCTAGCTGCGGATTTCCTGCCCGAAAACGGCGCACTCGGCAAAAAAAACGGTGTACTTTCATGCCCAAACTTGGCGCTGAACCTATCCGAAAGGCGGCATTAATCAAAGCTGCGATCGTGACAGTGGGTCGCAAGGGCTCGCTGGACGTCACCGTGGCGCAGATCGCGCGCGAGGCGGGCATGTCGACGGCGCTGGCGCATCACTATTTCGGCTCCAAGGAGCGAATCTTTCTGGCGGCGATGCGTCATATCCTGACGCAATACGGCAATGCCTCGCGCGAGGCGCTGAAGGGCGCGGATACGCCGCGCCACCGGCTTTTCGCCATCGTTCATGCCAGCTTCGGCGGCTCGAACTTTGAAAGCGAGACCGCCGCCGCATGGTTGAACTTCTATGCGCTGGCGCTGGTCGACGCGGATGCCGCACGGCTTTTGCGGGTCTATCACCGCCGGCTGCGCTCGAACCTGATGCTGTGCCTGCGACCGCTGATCGGCGCCGATGCCCCGGCCACAGCGCTGACGCTGGGGGCGCTGATCGACGGGCTTTATCTGCGCGGCGTGCTGTCAACCGAACTCGATGGCCCGACTGCCGAGGGCCTTATTCTGGACTATCTGCAAAAGGTGCTGCCATGAGCCAATCTTCCCCGCTTTCCGCCCAGCCCAAGGCCAGCCTCTACATCAATGGCGCCCCTGTCGAGGGCGAGGGCGCGGCGCTGCCGGTCCATTACCCTTATACTGGCGAGGTGATCGCCACCCTGTATGAGGCAAGCGCCGCGCAGGTCGCGCAGGCGACCATGGCGGCCGAGGCGGCCCAGCCCGCCTGGGCGGCGCTGCGCCCGGTCGAGCGCGGCCGGGTGCTGATCCGCGCCGCCCAGATCATCCGCGAACGCGCCGAGGAGCTGGCGCGGCTGGAGACGCTGGATACCGGAAAGCCCATTCAGGAAACCCGCGTTGCCGACTGGCCCTCGGGCGCGGATGCGCTGGAATATTTCGGCGGGCTGGCGCCCACAGTGACCGGCCAGACCATCCCGCTGGGCGGCGATTTCGTCTATACGATCCGTGAGGCCCTGGGGGTCTGCGCCGGCATTGGCGCTTGGAACTATCCCAGCCAGATCGCCTGCTGGAAGGCCGCGCCGGCCTTGGCCATGGGCAATGCCATGGTGTTTAAACCAAGTGAGGAAACGCCGCTAGGGGCATTGAAACTGGCTGAGATTTTCACCGAGGCCGGGTTGCCTGCGGGCATCTTCAACGTCGTGCAGGGGCGCGGCGCGGTGGGGGCGGCGCTGGTCACCGATCCACGCGTGGCCAAGGTCTCGCTGACCGGCTCGGTGCCAACGGGGCAAAAGGTCTATGCGGCGGCGGCGGCCGGCATGCGCCATGTGACGATGGAGCTGGGCGGCAAGTCGCCGCTGATCGTCTTCGACGATGCCAGTCTTGAGGATGCGGTCGGCGCGGCGATGCTGGCGAACTTTTATTCCTCGGGGCAGATCTGTTCGAACGGCACCCGGGTCTTCGTGCAGGAGGGGATTCTGCCCCGGTTCCTTGAGCGGCTGGCCGAACGGGTGGCGGCGGTGAAGCTCGGCGACCCCATGGACGAGGCGACCCAGCACGGCCCCATCGTCAGCCCGGCGCAGGCCGCTAAGATTCGCGCCGCCATCGCAAGCGGCCAGGCCGAGGGCGCGCGGCTGGTCTGTGGCGGTCCGGGCGAGGGCGCTTTCGTGCCGCCCACGGTTTTTGCCGATACGACGGACGAGATGGCGATCGTGCGCGAGGAAATCTTTGGCCCGGTCATGTCGGTCCTGAGCTTCGCCACGGAAGCCGAGGCCGTGGCGCGCGCCAATGCCACCGATTACGGGCTGGCGGCGGGGGTATTCACCCGCGATCTGGCGCGCGGGCATCGTGTCGCCGCCGCGCTGCAGGCCGGGACGACATGGATCAATGCCTATAACCTGACCCCGGTCGAGGCGCCCTTTGGCGGGGTGAAGCTGTCGGGGATCGGGCGTGAGAACTCGGCCGCCGCCATCGAGCACTATTCGCAGCTGAAATCCGTCTATGTCGGGATGGGAGGCGTCGATGCGCCTTACTGATGGGCAGCGCCGCGCCCGTGGCACGGGTGGCATGGATATTTGGATGAAGAAGAAATCCGCGGCCTGCCGCGCAAGGGGGCGGGCATGACGCCGGATTATGTCATCGTGGGGGCGGGCTCGGCTGGTTGTGCGCTGGCCTATCGGCTGGTCATGGCCGGAAAGCGCGTCGATCTGATCGAATACGGCGGCTCGGATATCGGGCCCTTCATCCAGATGCCGGCGGCGCTGAGCTATCCGATGAACATGCGCCGCTATGACTGGGGGTTTTCGTCCGAGCCCGAGCCGCATCTGGGCGGGCGCCGGCTGGTCACGCCGCGCGGCAAGGTGCTGGGCGGGTCAAGCTCGATCAATGGCATGGTCTTTGTCAGAGGTCACGCCAAGGACTTTGATTTCTGGGCGGAATCCGGCGCCGAAGGTTGGGCTTATGCCGATGTTCTGCCCTATTTCAGGCGCATGGAGACCTCGCATGGCGCGGTCAGCGATTATCGCGGCACCGAAGGTCCGCTGCATGTGACGCGCGGCTCGCGCAAGAATCCTCTGTTCAACGCCTTTATCCGGGCGGGGCGCGAGGCCGGCTATCCGACGGTCGAGGATTATAACGGTGCCCGTCAGGAAGGATTCGGCGCCATGGAGGCGACGATCTGGGAGGGCCGGCGCTGGTCGGCCGCCAATGCCTATCTGCGTCCGGCGCTGGAAACCAAGCTGCTGCGGCTGCGGCGCGGGCTGGCGCAGCGGATCGTTTTCGAAGACGGGCGCGCGGTCGGTGTCGAGGTCAGGAATACCCGCGGGATCAATGTGTTCCGTGCGGGTGTTGAGGTGATCCTGTCGGCCAGTTCGATCAATACCCCCAAGCTTTTGATGCTGTCGGGGATCGGGCCGGCCGGGCATCTGCGCGAGCATGGAATCGAGGTGCTGGCAGACCGTCCGGGCGTCGGGGCGAACCTGCAGGATCACCTTGAAATCTATATGCAATATACCGCGACCAAGCCGATCACGCTTTACAAGCACTGGAACCTGTGGGGGAAAGGCTCGATCGGGGCGCAGTGGATGGCGACGGGGACCGGGCTGGGCGCCTCGAACCAGTTCGAAAGCTGCGGCTTCATCCGCTCGGCTGCCGGGGTGGAATATCCCGATATCCAGTATCATTTCCTGCCGCTGGCGGTGCGCTATGATGGCAAGGCGGCGGCCGAAGGGCACGGCTTTCAGGTCCATGTCGGGCCGATGCGGTCGAAATCGCGCGGCACGGTGCGGCTGAAATCCGCGGACCCCAAGGAAGCGCCCGAGATCCGCTTCAACTACATGTCCCATGCCGATGACTGGGCCGAGTTCCGCGCCTGCGTGCGCCTGACCCGCGAGATTTTCGCCCAGTCCGCGTTTGCTGAGTTCAAGGGGCATGAAATCCAGCCCGGAGAAGGGGTTGCAAGCGATTCCCAGATTGACGGCTTTATCCGCGAACATGCGGAATCGGCCTTTCATCCCTGCGGCACCGCGCGGATGGGGCGCGGGGACGATCCGCTGGCGGTGGTCGATCCCGAATTGCGGGTGATCGGGGTCGAAGGGCTCCGCGTT
>JAGPGI010000195.1 GCA_018056045.1 Paracoccus sp. (in: a-proteobacteria) | reverse complement strand
AAGGGGCTGTTCGGGGAAGACGAGGCGAAGGAGCCGCCTATTGGCGCGGCCGCATGGATATTTGAACATGGAAGAACGTGAGGCTGGTTCTTTCCTGGCCCCGCCTCGCTTATGGATAGGGCATGAGATCGCGCCGCCTTGCCCTGTTGCTGATGGTTCTTGTGCTGGCCCTCGGGATCGGGGCCGGGGCGCGGGACCGGTTTGACGACTGGGTCGCGACGACGGAACTGCCGCCCTTGGACGTGCCGGTGGGGGTCGAGGTTCTGGCCCGCGACGGCAGTCTCTTGCGGGCGTTTCAGGTCGCGGACGGGCGCTGGCGGCTGGATGCCGGGCCGGTCGATCCGCTGTATCTGGACATGCTGATGCTGTGGGAGGACCGGCGCTTTCAGGATCATTCCGGCGTCGATCCGTGGGCGCTGCTGCGCGCCGGGGTTCAGGCGGCGTGGCATGGGCGCGTCGTCTCGGGCGGATCGACGCTGAGCATGCAGGTCGCGCGGCTGATCGAGGAAGGGCCGACCGGCGAATGGACCGGCAAGGCGCGGCAGATGCGGCTGGCCATGGCGCTGGAGCGGCGGCTGTCAAAGCGCGAGATCGTGCAGCTTTACCTGCGCCTTGCCCCTTACGGCGCGAATGTCGAGGGGATCCGCGCCGCCAGCCTGCAATGGTTCGGCAAAGAGCCTCGACGGCTGACGCCTGCGCAAGCCGCGCTGCTGGTCGCCTTGCCGCAGTCGCCCGAGCGGCGGCGCCCCGACCGCTTTCCCGAGGCCGCCAAGGCCGCGCGCGACCGGGTGCTGGCGCGGGCGGCGGAGACCGGGCTGATCTCGCGATCCGATACCGAGGCCGCCATGGCCGAGCCGGTGCCGCGCGTACGGCGCGCTTTTCCGGCGCTGGCGCCCCTGCTGGCCGCGCGGCTGATGCGCGCCCATCCCGGTGCCCTGCGCATCGAGACCACCATCGACCCGCGCCTGCAGCGCCGGGCCGAGGATCTGGCCTCGCGCGCGGTCCGTGGCACCGGACGGCGGCTGTCGGCGGCGGTGCTGCTGGCCGACCATCGCAGCGGCGAGATATTGGCCGAGGTCGGGGCGGCGGACTGGACGGATGGCGCCTCGGCCGGGTTTGTCGACATGGTTCATGCCTGGCGCAGCCCCGGCTCGACGCTGAAACCATTCGTCTATGGGCTGGCGTTCGATGACGGCCTCGCCCATCCCGAAACGCTGATCGAGGACCGCCCCACAGTCTTTGGCCGCTGGCAGCCGCAGAATTTCGACCACATGTTCCGGGGCACGGTCAGCCTGCGCAATGCGCTGATCTGGTCGCTGAACATCCCCGTGGTCAAGCTGGCCGATGCCATCGGGCCGAACCGCATCGCGCAGGCGCTGCGGCGCGGCGGCATCGACCTGCGCCTGCCCGGCGAGACGCCCGGCCTTGCCGTCACGCTGGGCGGCGCCGGCACCACGCTGGCCGGTCTGGCCGAGGGTTATGCCGCATTGGCGCGCGGTGGGCAGGGGATCACGCTGACCGCTTTGCCCGGCGGCGCCGAGCCGCGCAGGGCCGCCATGTTCGGCCCGGTCGCAGCCTGGCAGGTGGGCGAGATTCTGGCCCAGAACCCGCCCCCCCATGGCGCGCGGCAGCGGGCGCTGGCCTATAAGACCGGCACGTCATATGGGCATCGCGATGCACTGGCGGTGGGCTATGACGGCGCCCATGTCGGCGCGGTCTGGCTGGGCCGGCCGGACGGCACGCCCGTGCCCGGCGCGTTCGGGGGCGATCTGGCCGCGCCGGTGCTGTTCGACCTTTTTGACGCACTGCCCGCCACCGCCCTGCCACCCGCACCACCGCAGACGCTGATCGTGCCGAACAGCGCCCTGCCCCTGCCCTTGCGCCGCTTTGCCGCGCCGGGCGAGGTCAGCGCCGTCGCCGCCAGCCCCGCCAGCCCGGACACCCTGCGCCTGACCTATCCCCCGGACGGGGCCGAGATCGACGCGGATGGCCCGCTGATCGCCAAGGCGCGCGGCGGGCGCGGCCCCTGGACATTCCTTTTGAACGGCACGCCGATTGCCATCGCCCAGCCCCAGCCCGTCGCCAGCCTGCCCCATCCGGGCGCGGGCTTTGCCCGGCTGACGGTCGTCGATGCCAATGGCGCCTCGGCGACTGCGGCAATCCGGCTGCATTGACATTTTTTGCACGAGCCGTGATTCGGTTGGTCTTTTCTTAACCAGAATTTGCTACATATTCCCCCCATGCTGCGCATCAACGACGCCATCACGCTCCAGGAATGGGAGCTGTCCGAGAATTTCACCCGGTCCCAGGGACCGGGCGGGCAGAACGTGAACAAGGTCGAGACCGCCGTCGAGCTGCGCTTTGAGGCCGAGCGCTCGCCGCATCTGCCGGCGCCGGTCAAGACCCGGCTGCGGCGGCTGGCCGGGCGGCGCTGGACGCAGGACGGTGCGGTGCTGATCCGGGCCGAGGAAACCCGCAGTCAGGCCCGCAACCGCGAGATCGCCCGCGAGCGGCTGGCCGAGCTGATCCGCGAGGCGCTGGTCGCGCCACGCAAGCGCATCCCGACACGGCCGACGCTGGGCAGCAAACGCCGCCGGCTGGCCGCCAAGACCCAGCGCGGCGAGATCAAGTCGATGCGCGGCCGCATCACGGATGGCGAGGGCGGCGAATGATCGTCCAGTTCCGCAACCGGCTGGCGCGGCTGATCGGCCGCAGGCCCGCCGAAATGCAGGTCGCAGCCCTGTGCCTGAACGAAAAGACTGGCGAAGTGCTTCTGGTCACCAGTCGCGGCACCGGGCGCTGGATCATCCCCAAGGGCTGGCCCATGGCCGGGCGCAGCCTTGCCGAGGCCGCCGCTCAGGAAGCATGGGAGGAGGCAGGCGTCCGCGGCCGCATCAGCCCGGCCGAGATCGGCCGCTATCACTATGACAAGGAACAGGATCGCGGCTTTGCCATCCCGGTCGAGGTCCGCGTCTTTCCGCTTTATGTCGAGGCCACGCAGAAAGCGTTTCCCGAGGCGGACCAGCGCAAGCGCAAATGGTTCGCCCCGGCCGAGGCCGCAGGCCTGGTCGCCGAAGCCGGCCTGCAGCAGATACTGCGCAGCCTGCCCGCGCCGCGCATGAGCTAGGCCCGATGCCCCGCGAACCGCGCGAATACCGCACACTCGACAAGGATCTGAGCCGCGTCACCAATACCGAACGGGCGGTGATGCAATCGGCGCGCCCGCTGCTGCGGCTGGGCATCGCGCTGCTTTTCGTCATCGCCGCCGCCCTGACCGCGACCGGCTTTTTCGCCGGCCAGCCCGCCATCGCCATCGTCGCCGTGGGTATGGCCGTGGCCGCCTATCTGGCGCTGTCGATCGGGGCGAATGATGTCTCGAACTCGCTGGGGCCGGCCGTGGGCTCGGGCGCCATCGGCATGACCACCGGGCTGTTTCTGGTCGCCGGCATGGAGGTGCTGGGGGCGGTCCTTGCTGGCGATGCGGTCACCGCCACCCTGACCGAGGGGCTGGTGGGCAGCACGCTGGGTCAGGGCGAGGCGACGGCGCGGATGATGCTCGCGGCACTGCTGGCGGCGGGGATCTGGATCAGCCTTGCGACATGGGCGAATGCGCCGGTCAGCACCACGCATTCCGTCGTCGGCGCCATTGCCGGGGCGGGGCTTGCGACCTTTGGGGCGCAGGCGGTGAACTGGCCGGCCATGGGCATGATCGCGACCGGCTGGATGGCCTCGCCGATCATTGCCGGATTGCTGGCGGCGGGCCTGCTGGCCGCGCTGCGCAACCGCGTCATGGACCGGGCGGACCGCGTCGATGCGGGCCGGGTCTGGCTGCCGGTGATGGTCGCCATGGCGATGGGCGTGCTGGGCGCGGTCGCGGCGGTGTCCAGCCATCTGCTGAGCCTGCCGGTCATTCTGGCCGTCGCTCTGGTCTGCGGGCTCAGTGGCTGGATCTATGCCCGGCTGCGCATCGACCGGCTGATCAGCGACAAAAGCGGCGAGCGGCTGGCGGTCAAGAAGCTGCTGGGCCTGCCGCTGGCGGCGACGGCGCTGGTCATGGGTTTTGCCCATGGCGCCAATGACACCGCCAATATCGCGGCGCCGCTGACCATCATGCTGGAAAGCATCGCGGCCAATGCCAGCGCCCCGCGCGGCACGCTGGTCCTGCTGGTCGCAAGCATCGGCATCGCGCTGGGGATCGTGCTGTTCGGGCGGCGGCTGGTGCATATGGTCGGCAGCAACATCACCCGGCTGAACCCCAGCCGGGCGCTCTGCGTCTCGCTGGCCACGGCGATCACGGTGCTGGGGTTTTCGTCATTCGGACTGCCGGTCTCGACCACGCATATCGCGGTGGGCGGGGTCTTCGGCATCGGTTTTTACCGCGAATGGCGCGATCGCCGGCTGGGCACGGACGAAGAAATCCTGCGCGACGAGGCGCCCCTGCCCGATGAGGAACGCCGCCGCCGCCATCTGGTGCGCCGTTCGCATGTGCGCACCATCCTGAGCGCATGGCTGATCACCGTGCCCGCCGCAGCGATGCTGGCGGCGGCGCTGGCATGGCTGGGGCGGCTTTAGGCGCGCTGAAGGGCGGCCTCGCCCGCCGCGCGGGTTTCCGACAGCGTGGCGCCGGTGCTCAGCGCCTCGGGGTCGAGCCTCAGTTCCAGCAGCGCCAGCCGGCCCGAGGCCTGCCCACGGGCAAAGGCAGCGGCGAAATCCTCCTGCCGGGTAACGGTTTCGCCATGGCCGCCATAGGCGCGGGCCAGCGCGGCGAAATCCGGGTTCGCCAGATCGGTGCCCGAGACGCGGCCGGGAAAGCTGCGTTCCTGATGCATGCGGATGGTGCCGTAGCGGCCGTTATTGGCGACCAGAACGATCACCGCCGCGCCATGCTGGGCGGCTGTTGACAGCTCATTCACCGTCATCTGCAGGCAGCCATCGCCGGCCAGACAGACCACCGTGCGGCCGGGATGCTCAAGCTTGGCCGCGATGGCGGCGGGCAGGCCATAGCCCATCGAGCCCGAGGTCGGCGCAAGCTGGCTGCCAAAGCGGCGATAGCGGAAATAGCGGTGCAGAAAGGCCGCGTAATTCCCCGCGCCATTGGTCAGGATCGCATCCGGCGGCAGGTTCCGTGACAGCCAGTGAATAACCTCTTCCATCCGCAGGGCGCCGGGGGTCGGGCGCGGCTGTTGCCAGCCCTCATAAGCCGCGCGCAGGCCCTTGGTCCAATCGTCCCAGCGGCGCGGCGCGGGCAGATCGGCAAGGGCGCGCACCACCTCGCGCGGGTCGGCGACCAGCCCCGGATCGGGGTGCCACAGATGCCCCAGCTCATCGGGCGAGGGGTGGACATGGATCACCCGGGCATGGGGCCGGGTCGGGTTCATCAGCTCATATCCGCGCGTCAGCGTGTCACCAAGGCGCGAGCCCAGCGACAGGATGCAATCGGCCTCTTGCAGCGCCTGCCCCAGTGCCGGGTTCATACCGACGCCCAGATCGCCGACATAATTCGGATGGGCATTGTCCATATGGCCCTGACGGCGGAAGGGCACGGCGACCGGCAGGCCCCAGTTTTCGGCAAACCGCGCCAGATCCTCGGCCGCCCTCTGCGACCAGAGCGTTCCGCCCGGCACCACCAGCGGGTGCTCGGCGCCCTCGAGCGCCTGCGCGATCGCCGCGACCGAAGACCCGGCCACAGCCGAAAGCGACGCGGCAAAGGGCGGCAGGTCGCCGACCTCGACATGCGCGGAAAGCATGTCCTCGGGCAGGGC
>JAGPGI010000194.1 GCA_018056045.1 Paracoccus sp. (in: a-proteobacteria) | reverse complement strand
GAGCCGCCCGCCGCGCGGCTGGTCTGCCCCGAGGGCGTGGATCAGGCGCGCATTCTGGCCATGGTCCAGGGCGAATTTCTGGCCCGCGACCTGATCAACACGCCGGCCTCGGATATGGGGCCAGCCGATCTCGAGCAGGCGGCCCGCGAACTGGCCGACCGCCACAGCGCCCGGATCACGGTGACCACGGGCGACGAGCTCATTGCCGGGAATTTCCCGATGATTCATGCGGTCGGCCGTGCCGCCGCTCAGGCGCCGCGGCTTCTGGACCTGCGCTTTCCCGGTACGGGACCGCGCTTGACGCTGGTCGGCAAGGGGGTCTGCTTTGACACCGGCGGGCTGGATATCAAGCCATCCGCCTCCATGGCGCTGATGAAAAAGGACATGGGGGGCGGCGCCAATGTGCTGGGTCTGGCCGAGACCATGGCGCAGCTCGGTCTGACGCGCGACATCAGCCTGCGTGTGCTTGTCCCGGCGGTGGAGAACGCCATCTCGTCGGACGCGTTCAGGCCCGGCGACATCCTGACCAGCCGCAAGGGCCTGACGGTCGAGGTGAACAATACCGATGCCGAGGGGCGACTGGTTCTGGCCGATGCGCTGGCGCTGGCTGATGAAGAGGCGCCCGATCTGCTGATCTCGATGGCGACGCTGACCGGTGCGGCGCGCGTGGCGCTGGGGCCGGACCTGCCGCCCTTCTTCTGCGACGACGACCGGGTGGCAGCGGCGCTTCAGGCGGCGGGCCGCAACCATGCCGACCCGATCTGGCGCATGCCCTTCTGGGAGCCTTACGAATCCCTGATCGAGCCGGGCATCGCGGATCTGGACAACGCCCCCGGTGGCGGCTTTGCCGGGGCGATCACCGCAGCCTTGTTCCTGCGCCGCTTTACCGGGCGCGCCCGGCATTACGCGCATTTCGACATCTATGGCTGGCAACCCAGCGCCGCGCCCGGCCGACCCAAGGGCGGCGCCGGTCAGGGCATGCGCGCCATCCTGCACGCCCTGCCGGAGATCCTGTCATGACCGCTCCCGCCATGGACCGCCGCCTGACCCCCGCGACCGACCGTGTCGCACTGGAATCGCTGCGCGGCGTGATCGAGCGTCCGGCCTATACGCCCGGCCGTCAGGTGCGGCTGACAACGGCGGTCGCGGACCTGTGCCGGGCACCGGACGGGGCGCGCGACCGGCAGGTGAATTTCGGCGCCGATCTGACGCTTCTGGACGAAGCCGATGGCTGGGGGTTCGTGCAGGCCGCCATGGACGGCTATTGTGGCTGGCTGCGTAGCGCCGATCTGGGACAGGCAAGCCCGCCCATCACCCACCGGGTTTCGGCGCCGGCAACGCATGTCTATTCCGAGCCGAACCTCAAGCGGCGTGAGCTGATGGGGCTTTCGCTGGGCGCGAGGCTGTCGGTCACCGAGACGCGGGACGGGTTCGCGCATCTGCCGCAAGGGGGATGGGTGCCGTTGCAGCATATCTCGGACCAGCCCGCCCGGGATCCGGCCGCCATCGCCGAAACCCTGATCGGCACGCCCTATCTGTGGGGCGGCAACAGCCGCTGGGGGATCGATTGCTCAGGTCTGGCGCAGGCGGCCCTGACCGCCTGCGCCGTCCCCTGCCCCGGCGACAGCGACATGCAGGAAGACGCCTTTCCCCGCCCCACGGACGATATCCGCCGCAACGACCTGCTGTTCTGGCCCGGCCATGTCGCAATCGCGCTGGACGATCAGCGGATGATCCACGCCACGGGTTTTGCCATGGCGGTGATCATCGAGCCGATCATGACCGCCATTTCCCGCATCGAGGCCGCCGGCCAGGGGCCGTTTCTGGGCCCGCGGCGGCCATCGCTTGCCGCAACGGGCACATTCCCCTAGGCTTCCCCGAGGCTGAGCGGAGGCAGACATGCCGCATCTTTGGGTCCGATCTGAAAGCCGCGCCAATGAACGGCGCGTCGGCCTGACACCCGATGGCCTGCGCGAATTGCAGGCCCAGGGCTTTCGCATCACTGTCGAGGAAAGCCCGCATCGCATCCTGCCCATCGCCGCCTTTGCCGAAGCTGGCGCCGAGATCGCGCCCGAGGGCGCCTGGCCTGACGCACCGGCTGATGCCATCATCTTCGGCCTCAAGGAGCTGCCCGAAACCGGCAGCCCCCTGCGCCATCGCCACATCATGTTCGGCCACGCCTATAAGGGCCAGCCGGCCGGCCAGGTGCTGCTGCGCCGCTTTCGCGACGGCGGCGGCACGCTTTACGATCTGGAATATCTGACCGATGAAACCGGCCGCCGGCTGGCCGCCTTTGGCTATTGGGCCGGGTATGCCGGGGCGGCGGTATCGCTCAGCTCATGGGCGGCGCAAAGGCGGGGTGGGATCTGCGGCCCCGTCCACGCCTGGAACACCCAGCGGGCGCTGAACGAATCGCTGCGCGCCGAGCTGGACGCGACCGGCGCCACGCGCCCGCATGCGATCGTGGTCGGCGCGCTGGGGCGCGTGGGCAGCGGCGCCTCGGATCTGATGGCGGCGATGGGGGTGCCGGTCACGAAATGGGACATGGCCGAAACCGCCAGCGGCGGACCCTTCCCCGAGATCCTGATGCATGATCTGTTCATCAATTGCATTCTGGCCGGGCCCGCCACGCCCGTGCTGGTGCCGGCAACCGCCACCGCCCCCGGTCGAGGCCTGACGGTGATCGGCGATGTGGCCTGCGATCCCGGCAGCGATTTCAACCCGATCAAGGTCTATGACCGGGTCACCGACTGGCAGAACCCGGTGCGGCGCGTGGCCGAGACGCCGGTTCTGGACGTCATGGCCATCGACAACCTGCCCTCGCTTCTGCCGCGCGAAAGCTCGCTGGATTTCGCGGCTCAGTTGCTGCCGGTGCTGCACCGGCTGGACCAGATCGACAGCGGGCCATGGGCGCGCGCGCGGGGCGTCTTCGACCAGCATCTGGCGACACTCTGATTGCCAGCAACAGCATGAGGAACCCGATGACCCGAACCGCCATCATCCCCCGCCGCGCGCTGGCCTGCGGCCTTGCGCTGACGCTGGCCACCGCCTTGCCGGCACTGGCCGATTTCAACGACTACCCCCCCGAGGCCAAGGGCCAGAGCCCCGCCTTTGCCAATCAGACCCGCGCCCCGGTGATGCCCGGCGCCTTGCGGCTCAGCCGCACGCCGCTGGCCGAGGGGCTGCAGGCTCCTTGGGGAATGGATTCGCTGCCCGACGGCAGCCTGCTGATCACCGAACGCGGGGGCGCGCTGCGCATCTATCGCGACGGCAAGCTGTCAGAGCCGATCACAAGCGGCCTGCCTGAGGTCGATGCCGACGGTCAGGGCGGGTTACTGGATGTGGCCGTGGCGCCGGATTTTGAGCAGACGCGGCAGATCTGGTTCAGCTTTTCCGAGCCTCGCGGTCAGGATGGCAACGCCACCGCCGTCGGAACCGGCCGGCTGTCCGCGGATGGCACCGCGCTTGAGGACATGCGCGTGATCTTTCAGCAAGAGCCGCCGCATGGAACGCCCATGCATTTCGGCTCGCGTCTGGTCTTTGACCGGCAGGGCCAGCTTTACGTCACCACAGGCGAGCGCAACCTGCCCCCCGAAGAGCCGGATGGCGCGCAGGCGCTGGACAATGATCTGGGCAAGGTGCTGCGCATCGACCCGGTGACGGGCGCGGCGGCGGCGGGCAATCCCTTTACCGCCGAACAGGCCCGGCCCGAGATCTGGTCTTACGGCCATCGCAACATCCAGGCCGCGGCGCTGGACCCGCAGGGCCGGCTCTGGACGGTCGAGCATGGCCCCAAGGGCGGGGATGAGCTGAACATGCCCCAGCCCGGGCTGAATTACGGCTGGCCGGTCATCACCTATGGCGTGCAATATGACGACAACCCGATCGGCGCCGGCATCACCGCGAAAGACGGGATGGAGCAGCCGGTCTATTACTGGGACCCGGTGATCGCGCCCAGCGGCATGCTGTTCTATGAAGGCGCAATGTTCCCGGAATGGCAGGGCGACATTCTGATCGGCGGTCTGCGCGCCGAATCGGTGGTGCGGCTGAAGCTTGAGGGCGACCGGGTCGCCGGCGAGCAGCGTCTGGTGCAAGGCATCGGCCGGGTCCGCGATATCGAGGTCGCCCCCGACGGCGCGCTGCTGGTGCTGATCGACGGCGATCCGGGCTCGCTGATCCGGCTGGCACGGCGCGGCTCGCCGCCCTGAAGCAGCGTTACATCCGGCCAGCCAATATCACACCGGTCGGTGCAGCGCGTCCTCGGCACCCTCTGGCGAGATCCCCAGCGCGTCCATCCCCGCCTCAAGGTAATCGGCCAGTTGCGGCTCGCCCATCAGGTAATCCTCGGTCGGAGAGCTGCGCTCGGCCTTGGCGGTCTCGATGGCCTCGGCCAGATCCTCGGGACCAAAGGTGTCGCGGCCGATCCACATGACGGCGACCAGACTGGCCTGCTCGTCCTCGTTCAGGCTGGCAATGAATTCCGCAAGTTCGGTCTGGGTGCCATGGCCGGTGCGGTGCCCACTATGCGCCCAGGCGTTGACGCCGCTGTCGTATTCGCGGGCGCGGATGATGATGTGGGCGATCTTTTCGGGGCTGATTTCCAGCATGAAGTCCTCCGGGGTGTTGACCCGTTGTCGCGCCGCCGGGGGGCAAGGTCAACTAGCGCCCGAAGAGCCGCTCGATATCGGCCAGCTTCAATTCGATCCATGTCGGGCGGCCATGGTTGCACTGGCCGGATTTCGGCACCCGCTCCATTTCCCGCAAAAGCGCGTTCATTTCCTCGGCATTCATGCGCCGGCCCGAGCGGACCGAGCCATGGCAGGCCATCGAGGACAGCACCGCATCGACCCGCGCCCTGAGACGATCGGACGCGCCCTGATCCTCAAGATCGTCAAGAATGTCGCGGATCAGGCGGGGCGCGTCGATGCGCTTGATCAGCGCCGGCACCTCGCGCACGGCGATGGCGCCGCCGCCAAAGGGCTCGATCACCAGCCCCAGCGCGGCCAGATCCTCGGCGACGGAAAGGATGCGGGCGGCGTCAGCTTCGGACAGCTCGACGATTTCGGGAATCAGCAGGGCCTGGCTTGCAATCCCGTTCGTCTCGGCCTGCGCCTTCAGCCGCTCATAGACCAGCCGTTCATGCGCGGCATGCTGATCGACGATGACGATGCCATGGGCGGTCTGGGCGATGATCCAGTTTTCATGCAGTTGTGCGCGGGCGGCACCCAGTGGCGCGTCCGGTTCGGTGGCAATCTCGGGTTCGACCCGGGCGGTCGGGGCCTCGGCAAAGCCCGGCGCCTGAAAGGCAAGGCTGGCGGCAATGGCCGGGGCCGAGGGACGCGGCGCAAAGCCCGGCGCCGGGCGGTAATCGGCCTGATAGGCGCGCGGGGTAGCCTCTGGGGCAGGCTCGAGCCGCGCCACGCCAAGCGCCGCCGTGGCCACGGTCGACGACGACCGATGCCCCGCCCCGGCCAGCGCATGGCGCAGCGCGCTGACCACCAGACCGCGTGCAAGGCCGGGATCGCGAAAGCGCACCTCGGCCTTGGCGGGATGGACGTTGACGTCGACCAGATGCGGGTCGCAGGTCAGAAACAGCACCGCCGCCGGATGCCGGCCCGAGGCCAGCACATCCATATAGCCCGCCCGCAGCGCCCCGGTCAGCAGCTTGTCGCGGACCGGGCGGCCATTGACGTAAAGATGCTGCGCCACCGCCGCGCCGCGCGAATAGGTCGGCAGGGCGGCAAATCCGGTCAGCGAGATCTCGTCGCG
>JAGPGI010000193.1 GCA_018056045.1 Paracoccus sp. (in: a-proteobacteria) | reverse complement strand
ATCGGCCAGATGACCGATGAGCCGATCAAGGCGATCAACGTGCTTTACGACGGTGTCGCCGCGGAAATGAACCTCAAGGCGCTGAACGCGGCGGTGATCGCCGGCGTGATGAAGGCCACGAACCCGGATGTGAACATGGTCTCGGCCCCGGTCATGGCGCATGAGCGCGGCGTGCAGGTCGCCACGACCACGCAGGCCAAAACCGGCGTCTTTGACGGCTATATCAAGGCGACCGTGGTGACAGACACGCGCGAGCGCTCGATCGCCGGGACGGTTTTCAGCGATGGCAAGCCGCGCTTCATCCAGATCCGCGGCATCAATATCGATGCCGAGATCGGCGAGCATATGCTGTATACCCGCAACCGGGACGTGCCGGGCGTGATCGGCGCGCTGGGCATGACGCTGGGTGATCTGGGCGTCAACATCGCGAACTTTACCCTGGGCCGCACCGGCGCCGGCAATGACGCCATCGCCATCCTCTATCTGGACGAGGCGCTGCGCCCCGAGGTGCTGGAGGCGCTGCGGGCCACCGGCAAGTTCCTGCAGGTCCGCCCGCTGCATTTCGAGGTTTGAACCTTGCAAACCCCCGGAGTAACCTCCGGGGGTTTCGCATTTCGGGGAGAGGGCATGCGCCTCTATGCCATTGGTGATATTCACGGCCGGCTTGGACTGCTGAAATCCGCGCATGACCTGATCGCCGAGGACGATGCCGCCCATGGCGGCGGCGGCACCATCATCCATGTCGGCGACCTGCTGGATCGCGGCCCGGATTCGTGCGGTGTCGTCGAGCATCTGATGCGCGGGCAGGCCGAGGGGCGGCCATGGATCGTGCTCCGGGGCAATCACGACCGTTTCCTGCCGCGTTTTGCCCGCCAGCCCGGCTGGATCGATGCCGGGCTGGGCTCGGGCAAGCATTGGCTGGATCACGCCTCGCTGGGCGGGTCCGAGACGCTGGCCTCATACGGAATCATCCATGAGGGCGACCATGCCCGCACCCATGCCGAGGTGCTGCGCAAGGTCCCCGAGGCGCATCTGCGCTGGCTTGAGGGGCTGCCCTTGTGGCACCTGACACCGCAGGCGCTGTTCGTCCATGCCGGCATCCGGCCGGGCGTCGATCTGGCGCGGCAGACCGAGCAGGACCTTCTGTGGATCCGCAACGGCTTTCTGGATGATCGGACCGATCACGGACCGCTGGTCGTGCATGGCCATACCGTCGTCGATCATGTCACGCATTTTGACAACCGTCTGGCCATCGACACCGGCGCGGCCTATGGCGGGCCGCTGAGCGCGGTGGTCTTTGATCGGGGCGGGCCGCAACTGCTGACCGCCGACGGCCGGGCGCGGATCGCGCGGGTCTGATCGCAGCGGCGGCCGGGACCGGGGCCCGGGCGCGACTTCGCGAGATCGTTCAAATGGTTGCGGTCCATTGACGGATTTGCGCCTTGGTCCATTATGGCAGTCAGATGTCATTCATGCCGCGCCCGTCCGGGTGCGGAGCAAGGGGGTTGGCCGCCGTGCAGTCGCTATCCGTCATCCTTCAGCTGGCCGGGGCCGTGGCGCTGCTGCTTTTCGGCCTGGGTCTGGTGCGCGACGGTATGGTGCGCGCCTTTGGCATGCGGCTGAAGATGGCGCTGGGGCTGGGCACGCAGACCGGCTTTCGCGCGTTTCTGTCCGGGTTGGTGGCGACGCTGGGGCTGCAAAGCTCGACCGCGACGGCGCTGATGACCGCCTCCTTCGTGGATCGCGGCATGATCGCACCCCGGATGGCGCAGATCGTGCTTTTGGGGGCCAATCTGGGCACGGCTCTGACTGCATGGATCGTGGCCTTCGGGCTTGAGGCGCTGGCCCCGGCCTTGCTGCTGGTCGGCTATGTCCTGCACCGGCAGTCGCGGCGGGAATGGTCGGGGGCGGGACTGGCGCTGATCGGCATTGCGCTGATGCTGCTGTCGCTGGCGCTGCTGTCACAGGCGACGGTGCCCCTGCGCGAATCCCCGGCCATGGCGGCGTTTCTGGCCATGCTGGGCAATGCCTGGCCGGTGGCGCTGGCATTCGCGGCGGGGCTTGCGGTGATCTGCTCGTCCTCGCTGGCGGTGGTGATGCTGATCCTGTCCTTGGGCACCGATCCGGCGCTGACCGTGGTGCTGGTGCTGGGGGCCAATCTGGGCGGGGCGATCCCGCCGCTGCTTGCGACCGCCGGGCAGGGGGTGGCCGCGCGTCGCGTTACGCTGGGCAATCTGGTTGTGCGCGCCACCGGCTGCGTGATCGCGCTGCCGCTGGCCGGGCAGGCGGCGCAGTTGCTGACCGCCATGCCGCTGCCCCGGACCGGGCTTGCGGTCGAGGCGCATCTGGCCTTTAACCTTGTGCTGGCGGTGGCGATCTGGCCGTTTTCGGGGCTGATCACCCGGCTGATCGCGCGCCTTCTGCCCGAGGTCGACGAGGTGCCGCAGATCGGCGTGCCGATCCTTGACGGGGGCACGCTGGAAACGCCCGCGATCGCGCTGGCGGGCGCCAGCCGCGCGGCCATGGCCATTGGCGATGTGGTCGAACGCATGCTGCAACAGACCCGCACGGCATTCGCGCGCAGCGATGACGCGCCGCTGGCCGAGGTCGCGGTGCTCGAAGAGCGCGTCGACCGCATGCAGCAGGAGGTCAAGCTGTTCCTGTCCCGCCTTGGCCGAGACGCCGGCGAGGCCGAGCGGCGGCAGGCCATCACCATCCTTGATTACGTCATCAACCTCGAACATGTCGGCGACATCATCCACAAGGGGCTGGCCCCCGAGATCCGCAAGAAGGTCGGCTTGTCCCTGCGCTTCTCGGACGAGGGTTATCGCGAGCTGGACGGGCTGTTTCTGATGACCATTGAGAACCTGCGCGTGGCCCAGACCGTGTTCATGACCCGCGACCGCGATCTGGCCCGACAACTGATGGAGGAAAAGGTCGAGATCCGGCGGCTGGAGCGGCTGTCGGCGCAGCGCCACTTGACCCGGCTGCGCGAGGGGCGCGAGGAAAGCCAGCGCACCTCGTCGCTGCATCTGGATATCCTGCGCGACCTCAAGCGGGTGAATGCGCATATCGTCTCGGTCGCACATCCGATTCTGGATGACGCGGACCTGCTGATCGAAAGCCGGCTGAAACGGCCCTAGCGGCGCGGGTTTGCGTGGGCGGCACCTCGCGTCGCGCCGGCACAGGGTGCTTGCGCCGCCGGCTGGCGCTTGCCATCCTTGTGCCGGCGAGAATGTCCTGAGGAGATGACGATGCGGTGGCTTGCGATGCTTGCTCTGATCAGCGGCCCGGCCCTGGCCGAAGAGGTCGGCCGGGTGGGCGTGGACTGGACCGGCAATGATATCATCGTCGATGCGGTTGCCGATCCGGAGGTGCAGGGCGTGACCTGCCATCTGGCCTATTTCGACCGCTCGATGCTGGACCGGCTGAGCCAGGGCAACTGGTTCGAGGATCCCTCGAATTCGGCCATCGAATGCGCGCGGACCGGGCCGGTCCGCATCGGTGACATTCGCCGGGGCGAAAAGGGCGAGGATGTGTTCAGCGCCTCGCGCTCGCTGATCTTCAAGTCGCTGCGCGTCAAGCGCATCTATGACGAGAAAAATCAGGTCCTGATCTATCTGGCCCATGCCAACGAGCTGCAGGAGGGCTCGGCCAAGATGTCGATCTCGACCGTGGCGCTGGAACCGGGCGAGGCGCTGCCCGCGAAATGAGCGGGTTCTGCGCGTCGCAGCCGCGCATTCTCGGGCATAGAGGCTTGTCGCAAAGGTAGACAGCCGATCAGCAGGGCTGTAATAGGCCCGCCAAACAGGACGGAAACAAGCGGATGAACAGCAAGTCGGCGAAATACGGTCTGGGCCAAGTCGTGCGCCACCGCGAACATCCGTTCCGCGGCGTGGTGTTCGATGTGGACCCGGAATTCGCCAATACCGAGGAATGGTACGAGTCCATTCCAGAGGAATCGCGCCCGTCCCGCAACCAGCCCTTTTATCACCTCTATGCCGAGACCGAGGCGACCTATTACGTCGCCTATGTCTCGGAACAGAATCTGTTGCCCGACAGCTCGGGCGAGCCTCTGGACCATCCCGAGGTGGTGGAAATGTTCGGCGAATTTCAGGACGGCCGCTATCCGCTGCAGTTCGGGCTGAACTGACCGGCCCCGGGGCGCTTTCCTGCCCGTCCGGGGCGCTTTCCTGCCCGTGATCTGATTCCTGCCCGCAATCTGATCGCCGCCCGAATCGCAGCCCCGTTCACGGGTCAGTTCGCAATCCTGTCCACAGCGCGGCCGGCCGGCAGAGTTGCAGCAGGGCTGCCAGTGCGGCGCTTGTGCCGAGATCGCTGATCCCGGCCTGCTTGCGGCGGCCCCGCGCCGGTCGCGGGTGTAGCTAATCCTCGCTGGCCATCATCGAATCCTGTGTCAGCGGTTCGGTGACGGGGACGATGAAGGCAAGGAAGTTTCGCCGCCCTTCGCGGAAATAGCTCAGCGAGGCGGTCAGGTCCTGAATCAGATACCAGCCGTATCCGCCCTCGGGCAGCATGGAGATGGCGTCCTCGCCGGGGGGATCGGGCAGGATATAGGGCAGGGTCTGCGGATCCAGACAGGCCGGGGGCAGGGGCTGGCCGTCATCGGTGATGGCGCAGGCGATGCCGCCGGTATGGCGCGCGACGCACAGATGGATCAGCGGCGCATGGACACGCCCGCCCAGCCGCAGTGCGTCATGCTGGCTGCCATGTTCGCAGATATTGTTCAGCACCTCGGCCAGTGCCAGTTCGACCTTGGCGATCACGTCCTCGGCGGCGCTGCCATCGAATCTTTCGCGCAGAAAGGCCAGTGCCTCGCGCACGGTCAAAGGGTCGGCGCGGAAAATCCGGTGCAGCATGGGCTGGCGCCCCGGCGGAACCTGACGCAGGCGTTTTTTATCCGGTCCAGCAGCCGTGGCCATCAGCAGGCGCCCTTTCCGGCCTGATCGCGGGGCATGGCATCGCCGGGCGGGCGAATGGTCAGGACCGTATCCATTCGCGTCAGCTGGAACACGCGCTGGACATTCGGGGTCAGCCCGGTCAGCTCCAGCTTGCGCCCCTCGGGCATGGATTTGAAGATGGCGATCACCGCGCCAAGGCCCGAGCTGTCCATGAATTCGACGCCGCCCAGATCCAGCGTCACCATTGGGCCGCCGCCGTCGATCAGATTGCGCACCTGATCCTTGAAGGCCGTGGCGATGGCGGCGTCCAGACGCTTTTCATCAACATGGATCGTCAACCTGTCGGGTTCGGGGACCAGTGTCAGCTGCATCTTCATTCCTGTCATGCGTGGTCGTCAGTATCGGCACAGACCCTCAGAATAGCTGGCAACCCTTACCGGATCGTAAGCGAAATGGATTTTTCCGCTCCCCAAATGCCGGGCATCTTCTTCAAATGCGGCGCATTTCGGTAAATCTGCCTGCCGGCGGGAATTCGCCCTCTGCCTGAAAGAACAGGTTGGCCCGGGTTGTCGGTTCGGCTAGCTGACGATATCATCGAAACCTGCGTAATTAAAGTATAGTGGTCTGGTAGAGAGATGTTTTCATGCGTTATTTTCTGCTACCGACCATTCTTGTCACGGCTTGCGCGGTGAGCGCGGGAACCCAGACCGGCCCCGGCGCGGTCGCTCTTGTCTGCCCTGAGAACCCCCAACCGGCCGTGGCGCGGCTTTGCACTTCGCTTGCGGATGCGCTGCGCGAGGATGGCTATCAGCTCGACGCCGATGCGGCGCCGGTGCGGCTGCTCCTCGA
>JAGPGI010000192.1 GCA_018056045.1 Paracoccus sp. (in: a-proteobacteria) | reverse complement strand
ATCCTTGATGTGCCGACGCGGGCGGCGGCGGCGGCGCGCGCGCCGCGCCGCTGAGGCCTCAGGCCCGCGGGGCAGGGCGCTCGCCCCCGGCCAGCATCCCGAGCATGACCGAGCGCAGCTCGGCCGGGTGGGTGGGTTTGGGCAGGATCGGCAGGACCGCGCCGTGCATTTCGCTGCGGATCTTGTCCTCGTCATGCGCGGTCACGATGATCGCCGGCACCTGCCAGCCCTGCCGCGCCCGGATCTCGCCGATGGCGTCAGTGCCTGATAGCGGGCCGTTCAGGTCGTAATCCGCCACGATGATGTCGCAAGGCCCGGTATCGCAACTTGGCGCGCCCAGCGCCTGCACCACGCATCCCCAGCGTTCCATCAGGAGTTGCGTGGACAAAAGCACCGCCGGGTCATCCTCGATCAGCACCACCCGTGCCCCATAGAGCAGGCTTTTGGAATGGGCCGGGGCGACCGGCGCGGGCACGGTCGGCGCGGTTGTCCGCACAAGGCCGCGAATGCCGATGGCGGTGCCCTTGCCGGGGGTCGAACTGAAGGCGATCCGGGTGCCGATCAGGTCCGCCATACGCCGCAGGATCGCCAGCCCGAGGCCGATACCCTCGATATCGCGGCCGGGCGAGGGCACGCGGTAGAACTCGTCAAAGACCCGCTGATGGTTCTTGGGCTCAATGCCGATGCCCTGATCCAGCACCCAGATCGTGGCGGTGGCGCCCTGCCTGCGGCAGCCGACCAGCACGTGGGCACCGGGCGAATACTTGATCGCGTTCGAGATCAGGTTCTGCACCATGATGGTCAGCAGGCCGGGATCGGTATCGACCACGATGGAGCTGTCGACCCAGCGCAGGCTGACCTCGGCGCGCTGGATCTCGGCGCCGTATTGATGAACCACGTCGCGGATCACCTCGCCCAGCGACACCGGCTTCTTGCGCACCACGATCTTGCCGCTGTCGAGCGTCGCGATATCGAACAGCGAGCGCAGCATCCGCGTCACGCCGCGCAGCGAATGGTCGATATTATCCAGCATGTCCGCGTCGGTTTGCGACAGGTTCGCCTCGCGCAGGCAATTGGTGAACAGCCCGATCGCATGGACGGGCTGACGCAGGTCGTGGCTGGCATGGGACAGGAACCGCGCCTTGGCCAGATTGGCCCGGTCGGCGGCGCGGTAGGCTTCGCGCGTGTCGGCAAGCAGCGCATTGGCGTAAAGCGGCACGAACAGCAGCGACAGGCCAAAGGTCACGATGACAAAGGGCTGCTGACGCCATAGCGGGCTGAGGACGGCGATCACGACCAGAGTCAGCATCGCCACCAGCGTCGCCGCGATCAGGTAGCGCGTGCCATAGCGCATCCCGTAGCCGACCGTCACCGACAAAAGCACCGCAAAGATCGGCGTCATATAGGTCCCGCCCAGGGTGATGACCAGGGCGATGCTGCCGAAATCAGCCGCCATGCACAGGGCGCGCCGCGCCGGATGCACGCCGGGCCGGCGCCGGATATCCCAGGCGATCAGCAGCGCGAAGATCAGCAGGATCAGCGGGTAGATGCTCAGGACCTGCCTTGCCCGCGCGTCGAACATGTCGAGATAAAGGCCGATGGCGATGTAGACCGCGAAGCCGATGGCGATGACCACCCGGACGAGGGCCTGCCCGGCCTCGGTGTCGCGCCGCTCGGCGATCTCGTCAGAGCCTGAAATCGCGCGCCTGACGCGGATCGCCGGATTGTCAGCCGTCAATGCCTGTACTCCACCCCAACAAAAGGCGCCCGTCGATCCGGTCGGCCCTTCCTCAGTAACCCGGTCCCGCCCAACTATCCCGGGCCATGGCGAGCCGCACAGTAGCACGTCTGACCTATAGCACGTCTGACCTATATCTTCACCGCCGGTTTTCGCGAAACCTGCGCCTGATGTGAACGTAATCAGTAGGCGGCGTTATGCAGTTTCATGACATTACCCCTCTGTCGCCGGACGAGGTGACAATGGTTGGCGCCGCCGGCGGCGGTGCGATCCGGATCGTGGATCCGATCATCATCGCGCCCGTCGGACCGCGTCGCCCTCCCGATGTTGGCATCGACCCGACCCGTTGGCCGCCCTTCGCAATGGGGTCAGGCAAGTAACCCTCACGAATGGAGATCAACCATGAAACCAGATGACGCCAAGGACCAGAATGCTGCCCCGGCCGGCGAAACCCGGATCACCGCCATGACCGAGGCCGAGATCGGCAGCGTCTCGGGCGGCGGCGTGGGCAGCTATGTGCTTGCGACGGTGGAACTGTCCGCCCGCCAGTTGCTGCGGCTTTTGCTCAATTGACGGGAAAGCCGATGTCGAAACCCTCGAAAGATCCACGGGACAGCGGGCCATTGCGCGTGCTGACCCCAGCCGAGACCGAAGCCGTCTCCGGCGGAAGCGCTGTGCTGGTCGGCATCGGCCCGGTCGTGATCACGGCCGGCTCGGGTCCGAAACGCCAGAACTGAGAAACTACCAGCCACCAACCACCAACCAGACAGGAAGGAAACCAAACCATGAGCAACATCATGTCCACGCTGAACCAGCCCGCCATCGCCGATCAGGAATACGCGGTGCTCAGCGAGGCTGAGACCGATGAGGTTTCGGGCGGCTTCATCATCGCCGTCGCCGCCGTGATCGCCGTGGGCGAGATCGCCGTTGCACTGGCCGCGCGGGCCATCTGCCAGCGCTGATCGCCTTATCGGATCATATTGGAAACCATGGGTCGCGCCCTTGCCAGCCGGCTGGGGCGCGGCCTGATCCGCACAGCAAAGGTCAGTCGCCGCCGCCATGAGTGATGCCCCGAAAGATGCCGCATCCCGGCCACTCTTCCGCGAGCAGGCGGTCGAACACCGGCTGCGCCGCCTCGATGGCGAGGTGCTGGTGCGGCTGTCCCTGCGGATGCGGGTGCTGATCATGCTGGCCGCCATCGTCCTTTTGGGTGCGGCGGCGTTTCTGGGCACAGCCAGCTATGCCCGCACGGAAACGGTGTCGGGCTGGATCGTCCCGCGTGAGGGGCTGATCCGCGTCACTGCCCGGCAGGGGGGCATCATCGGCAATCTGGCCGTGGCCGAAGGCGACAGCGTCGCATCGGGGGCGGCGCTAGCCACGCTCAGACTGTCATCGGTCACCACCGAGGGCGATGCGGGACAGGCGCTTGCCCGCCATCTTGCCGCGCAACTCGAGGCAAGCCGCGCACAGGCCACCGCCGCGCGCGAGAAGCTTCTGGCCGAAGATCGCCATATCCGCGACCAGAAGGCGGCGCTTCTGCGCGAACGCGACCAGAGCCGGCAGCGCCTCGCCGCGATGGAGGAAAGGCTGGCGCTGGTGCGCAGCAATACCGAGCGGATGCAGGACATCGCCAATCGCGGCTATGCCAGCGCCCGCGCTGTCGAAGAGGCCGAGATCATGGGCCTTGTCGCCCAGCAGGACGCGGCCGAGATCCGCATGATGATGCTGTCGCTGGAGCGCCAGATCGGCGAGCTGGACAGCCGGTTGGAAGCCTTGCCGCTGGACATCCGCGCAGCCGAGGCGCAGGCCCGCGCGAACGAGGCGCTGCTGGAGCAGCGCGAAACCGAACTGGCCGTGCAGACCGATTACCGTGCCACCGCCACGGTTGCCGGCAAGGTGGTGGCGCTGCCGGTGGCGGTCGGGCAAAGCGTTCCCGCGGGCGCGGTTGTGGCGGTGATGACCCCCGAGGGATCGCGCCTCGAGGCCGAGCTTTACGTCCCCTCGCGCGCGGCCGGTTTCATCCGTGTCGGCCTTGAGGCGCGCCTGATGTATCAGGCCTTTCCCTATCAGAAATTCGGCACCGCGCGCGGCCGCATCCGCGAGGTGTCGCGCACGGTTCTGGCCCCCGGCGAGGTCGCCATTCAGGGCATTGCCTTTCAGGAGCCGGTGTTTCGCGTCAAGGTCGAGCTTGAGCGCGATCAGGTGGACGCCTATGGCGACCTGATCCCGATCCAGCCCGGAATGCTCCTTTCGGCCAATATCGTCACCGACCGGCGGACGCTGCTGGAATGGCTGTTTGACCCGATCTATGCGGTGGGGCGGCTGGGATGAGCCTGCGCGACCTGAGCCTTGGCCGCCGCCACCTGCCGGTGATCCGCGCCGCCGAGGCCGCCGAATGCGGGCTGGCCTGCGTGGCGATGATCGGCAGCTATCACGGCCATAATCTGGACCTGAACACGCTGCGCCAGCGGTTTTCGCTATCGCTGCACGGCGCCACGTTGCGCGGCCTGATGGAGCTGGGCGGGCAATTGTCGCTGGCGCCCCGGGCACTGCGGGTCGGGCTGAACGCATTGGACAAGGTTCAGACCCCGGCGATCATCCATTGGGATCTCAACCATTTCGTCGTGCTGAAATCGGTGCGCGGCAACCGGGTCACCATTCACGACCCGGCGCGCGGCGCGCGGACCATGCGCCTTGACGAGGTCTCGCAGCATTTCAGCGGCGTGGTGCTGGAACTCAGCCCGGTGGCGAGCTTCCGGCCGATCGAGGCGCAAAGCCGGCTGCGCCTGTCGCATCTGTGGTCACGGATCAGCGGATTGGGGCCCGTGGCGGCGCAGGTCCTGCTGCTGTCTTTCCTGTTCCAGCTGGTGACCTTCGTGCTGCCCTTCCAGATGCAGCTTGTGGTGGACGAGGCGATCGGGCGCTCGGATCGCAACCTGCTGACGGTGCTGGCGCTTGGCTTTGGCGCGCTGGTGGTCATCCATGCCGGGCTGGAGGCGCTCAGGAACTGGGTGCTGCGGCTGATGGGCGCGCTTTTGTCCTTTCAGGTCGTCGGCAATATCGTGCGCCACCTGCTGCGGCTGCCGGTCTCCTATTTCGAAAAGCGCCATATCGGCGATGTCATGTCGCGCATCGAATCGACCATGACGATTCAGGATGCGCTGACGCGCGGCACAGTCTCGGCGCTGGTCGACGGGGTCATGGCGATCATCGCGGCGGGGGTGCTGTTTCTGTATTCGCCGCTGCTGGCGGTCATCGTGATCGTGTCGCTGGTGATCGTGCTGGCGCTGGCCTTCGCCTTTTACCCCGCGACCCGCGCCCGGACCGAGGAGCGCATCATCGCCCTTGCCGATGAGCAGTCGCATCTGATGGAATCGGTGCGCGGCGCCCAGACCATCAAGCTCTTCGGCGCCGAGACCGCGCGCGAGGCCGCATGGCGCAACCGCTATGCCAGGGTCATCAACAGCACCGTCTCGCTGGGCCGGTTCGAGATCACGCTGGGCTTTGTGCAGCAGGCGGTGATCGGGCTTCAGACGGTGCTGGTGGTCTTTCTGGGCGCGCGGATGATCCTTGACGCACAGGGGTTTTCCATCGGCATGCTGATGGCGTTCCTGTCCTATCGGCAGACCTTCAGCGACCGGACCCTGTCGCTGGTGGGCGAGATCACCCGGTTCCGTCTGCTGCGGCTGCATCTGGACCGGCTGGCCGATATCGTGGTGACGCCCGCCGATGCCGGCGACACGCAGGCCGCGCTGCCGGGGGAGGCCGAGCGGGGCGGCGCGGTCGATCTGCGCAATGTCAATTTCCGCTATGGCGCGACGATGCCGCTGGTTCTGGACAATGTCTCGCTGTCGGTGGCCGAGGGCGAGTTCATCGCCATCAAGGGCCCCTCGGGCAGCGGCAAGACGACGCTTTCCAAGATCCTGCTGGGGCTGGCTGCGCCCGAGACCGGGCAGGTGCTGCTGGACGGGCAACCCGCCAGCCCGGCGCTGTGGCGGGCATGGCGCGCCCGGATCGGGGTCGTGGCGCAGGAT
>JAGPGI010000005.1 GCA_018056045.1 Paracoccus sp. (in: a-proteobacteria) | reverse complement strand
TCGGCCAGATCCAGCGCGGTGCGGAAACTGTCGGCCAGCCGCGTCTCCATCCCCTTGCCGACGACGACGCGGTCCACGACCACGTCGATATTGTGGCGGAATTTCTTGTCCAAGCTGGGCGGCTCGTCCAGTTCATGGAACTGGCCGTTCACCTTGACGCGCTGGAAGCCCTGCTTGCGCAGTTCAAGGAACTCTTTCTTGTATTCGCCCTTGCGGTCGCGGACGATGGGGGCCAGCAGATAGGCGCGGGTCCCCTCCTCCATGGCCATGACGCGGTCGACCATGTCCTGCACCTGCTGCGCCTCGATGGGCAGGCCGGTCGCGGGGCTATAGGGCGTGCCCGCCCGCGCAAACAGCAGCCGCAGATAGTCGTAGATTTCCGTCACCGTGCCGACGGTCGAGCGCGGGTTCTTGGACGTGGTCTTCTGCTCGATGGAGATCGCCGGGGACAGGCCGCTGATATGGTCCACGTCCGGCTTGCCCATCATGTCGAGGAACTGGCGCGCATAGGCCGACAGGCTTTCGACATAGCGCCGCTGCCCCTCGGCATAGATCGTGTCAAAGGCAAGGCTGGACTTGCCGCTGCCCGACAGGCCGGTGATCACCACCAGCTGGTCGCGCGGGATGTCCATGTCCACGTTCTTCAGATTGTGTTCGCGCGCCCCGCGAACCTCGATGAACTTCTGTTCCATCGCCACGTCCCGATCACGTCCTGATTCCGCCAAGCGCAACACATAGGCATGCCGGGCGAAATGGCAACCGCAAAACAGAACATCACGCGAACACTCTATCCCGAAATGTGACGATTGCCTTATGAAACGAGGCTGGTTATATCTCCGATATGTTTAATGGTATACATCGAATCATTTTCAGTCCCGCCGCCATGCTTGCCTGCGCCCTGATCTGCGCAGGCAATCTGGCGGCGGCCGAATCTGCGGTGCTGACCGCCCCGGACGGCACCCGCACCGAGCTGAGCGTGGAGGGTCTGGCCGCAATGCCGGCGACCGAGACCGCCGCCGCCTATCGCAGCTCGAAAGGGATCGAGACCGGCATCTACAAGGGGGTGCTGCTGTGGGATCTGCTGCAAGCCACGGGGCTGGTGGGCCAGGATCACAAGCCTGCGCTGCGCCATGTCGTGCTGGTGACGGCGGGCGACGGCCATCAGATCGCCTTTTCAGTGGGCGAGATCGCGCCCGATTTCGGCAATACCCCGGTCGTTCTGGCCTATGAAATGAACGGCGCCCCACTTTCCGACGGGCTGCGCATGGTGGTTCCGGGCGATCTGCGCGGCGCGCGCCACATCAAGGATATCGTGACGCTGGACTATCGCTGATCAGCCGCCGGTATGGCTCATGTAGCGGCTGACCTGCCCTGCGACATGCTGGCGGGAATAGTCGAAGTCATGGCCCTTGGGCTTGCGGGCGATGGCGTCGCGGATCGCCTGTCGCACAAGCGTATCGTCCGGGCCGGCGCGCAGCGGCGCGCGCAGATCGGCGCGGTCCTCTTGTCCCAGGCACATGAACAGCTCGCCCGTGCAGGTCAGACGCACGCGATTGCAGCTTTCGCAGAAATTATGGCTGAGCGGGGTGATGAAGCCGATCTTCTGCCCGGTTTCCTCGATGCGGACATAGCGGGCGGGGCCGCCGGTCCGCTCGGTCAGCGGCGTCAGGGTCAGGCGTTCCTCAAGGCGGCGGCGCAGGTCCGACAGCGCCCAATACTGGTCAAGGCGCTGCTCCTCGCCCATCTCGCCCATGGGCATGACCTCGATGAAGGTCAGGTCATGGCCCTCAGCGGCGCACCAGTCGATGAGACCGAATACCTCATCCTCGTTGAAGCCCTTCAGCGCCACGGTGTTGATCTTGACGCGCAGGCCGGCAGCCTTCGCGGCCTCGATCCCCTCAAGCACCTGCGGCAATCTGCCCCAGCGGGTGATCTGCGCGAAGCGCGCCTCGTCCAGCGTATCCAGCGACACATTGACGCGCCGCACGCCATAGCTTGCCAGTTCGGACGCGAAACGGCCCAGCTGGCTGCCATTGGTGGTCACGGTCAGCTCATCCAGCCCCTGCCCCAGATGGCGCGACATGGCGCGAAAGAACTCCATGATATTGCGCCGCACCAAGGGTTCGCCCCCGGTCACGCGCAGCTTGCGCAGCCCCATGCCGACAAAGGCCGAGCACAGCCGGTCCAGTTCCTCCAGCGTCAGCAGGTCGCGCTTGGGCAGGAACTGCATATGCTCGGACATGCAATAGGTGCAGCGAAAATCGCAGCGATCCGTGACCGAGACCCGCAGATAGGTGATCGGGCGGGCGAAGGGGTCGATAAGGGGCGTCACGGAATCCATGGCCTATAGATAAGCCCGGCCCGGCATCGGCACAAGCCAGCCGATCCGTTGATGGATCTGTAACCAATATCGCAGGTGGCGGTGGACAGCGCCCCGGCCCGGCCGTTAGCCTGACCCGGTAATTCGGATGATGAGGCATTTCATGACCGCGCCCCTTCTTCGCAGCCTGCTTGCTTTATCGCTTCTGACGCTGGCCGCCTGTTCGCAAACTGCCAAGACCCCGCAGGCCCCTCCGGGTCAGGCGCCGGTGCTGGAAACGATGACCGATCCGGGCACCGGCCAGCCGGTGATCGCAGGCCCGGTGCTCAAGGGCACGGCACCGCGCACGCCGGGCAAAAACACATCGGCCAGCAGCATCGGCGTTCCGGCGGGACAAAGCGCCGCCGCCCTGAACACCACGACCGAGGTCGAACGCAGCGCCGCCGCCGCCGCGCCCGCCACGACGGGCGAGCGCCGGCTGGGCAGCACCGTCGCCTCGCTCGGCGATCCCTCGCAGCCGGGCTTCTGGGTCAAGACGCCGCTGGTGCAATCCGAGACCGATGGCCGCATCGTGAACCCGGCCAATGGCAAATCCGCCAAGGTGCGGCTGATCCCCTTGGGCGGTGCCGGTGGCGGCAGTCAGGTGTCCCTGCCGGCGCTGCAACTGATCGGGGTCAGCCTGACCGACCTGCCGCTGATCGAGGTTTATTCCGGCTGATCCAGCCGCCGCCCGGCCTCGCGCCGGGCAAAGGGCTTCAGCCGCGCGCCATGCGCCCCGAGCCAGTCGCGGACGCGCTGCGGATCGTGCTTGGACAGGTCGCGCAGCCACCAGCCGATGGCCTTCTGGATGAACCATTCGCGGTCGTCGGCCAGCCGCTCCAGCCAGCCCAGCACCCGCTCGCGCCGGGCCAGATCCTCGGGCTTGGGATTGCGGATGCTGGTCCAGGGCAAGGTCCCGACCAGCGCCGCGCGCCGCACCCAGAAGCTTGGATCTTCGAGCCAGGTCTCGACCTCGTCCAGCCGCGAGGGATCGGCCATCAGCCGCCGCTCGCCCGCATTCATGGCCTGGTCGGCGATGGCCCAGCCATCGAATTGCGGCACCCATGAGGCGATCAGCGCCCAGACCCCGTCATCGGGCCGGATCCGCGCCTGCGTCAGCAGCTTGGCGGCGGCGACGCGCCCCTCGTGGATATCGCTGTCCCAAAGCCGGCGCGCCAGATCGACCCGCCCCGGCACGTCCAGTCCGGCGCGCCATTCGCGGGCCATCTCGTCGATGACCGGCACCGTCACGCCCAGATAGACGCGCTCCGCCTTGTGATAGGCCGCCATTTCGGCCGCCTTCTCCGGGTCGGCCAGCGCCCGCAACTGCTCGAGTTCCTGCATGTTCCGACACTCCCGCGACAGGTTCCGCCGCGCTGATACCCCGCGCGGGAAAACCCGTCGAGGGGGCAATGACCGCCCCTGCCCGCGCGACATGATCGGGGCGGCCCACCGCCAGCAGCCGCCTCCCCGACCACCACGCGCAACTTGCGGGCAAGGCCGCGCCTGAATTGCCGCACGGGGTGCGCGCTGATATGGCTTTGCAGGCCAAAGCAAGGAGCGCGGCAAATGGCGCATGAGCAATTTCGCCTGCACGAAGGCTTCCGGCTGATCGAACCGGCGCGGCCGGGCGACAACGCCGCGCTGCTGGCCGAGCTTGCCCGGATGATCGTGGCCGGGCAGTCCTTCGCCATCAGCACCGCCCCCGCCCTGCGGATCGACGCGCTGCCCGGCCTGCCGGGCGAGGCGCCGCAACTGTCGTGTCAGACCTCGGGCTCGTCCGGGCCGCCCAAGCGGATCCTGCGCAGCCAGGCCTCGTGGATCCGCAGTTTTGAGGTCAACCAGCAAGCCCTTGGCCTGACCGGCACCGACCGCCATGCGATTCTGGGCAGCCTTGCAAGCTCGCTCGCCAGCTATGCGGCGGTCGAGGCGATGCATCTCGGCACCGGGCTGATCGACCTTTGCGGCGCAAGCCCGGCCCGGCAGTTGCGGCAATTGTCCGAGACCGGGGCGAGCGTCCTCTATTGCAGCCCGGCACAACTGCGCCTGCTGATCGCCGCCGCGCGTGGGGCGGCGCCTCTGACCGCGCTTCGCCATGTCATCTGTGGCGGCGGCAAGCTGGACAAGGCCTGCCTGCAGGCGGCAGGCGGGCTTTGCCCCGAGGCCCGGATCCGCGAATTCTACGGCGCGGCCGAGACCAGCTTCATCACCATCTCGGGGGACGACACGCCGCCGGCCTCGGTCGGACGCGCCTATCCGGGCGTCCGGATCGAGATCCGCGACGCGTCCCATCGCCGGACCGATGGCACGGGCGAAATCTGGGTCCGGAGCCCCTATCTTTTCCTGCGCTATGCCGAGGGCTCGTCCGACGACACCCGCTGGTCGGACGGCTTTCTGACCGTGGGCGAGCTCGGCCGGATCGACGGGCAGGGAAATCTCTATCTCATGGGGCGCCGGAACCGCATGGTCACCGTCGCCGATCAGAACGTCTTTCCCGAAGCGATCGAAGCGCATCTGCTGACCCTGCCCGGAATCCGGCAATGCGCGGTTCTGGCCCTGCCCGACCAGATGCGCGGCCATGCGCTGGTCGCGGTGATCGAGGGGGCCGGCGACGCGGCCGCGATCCGGGCATCCTGCCGCGACCGGCTGGGGGCGGCATCCGCGCCGCGCCGGGTGGTGTTTGTCGAGCAATTGCCGATGCTGGCCGGCGGCAAGCCCGATCTGGTCACCTTGCGCGCGCAGCTTGGAGCCCGCGCATGAGCCGGGTGTTTCTGGCCGCCGCCCGCCGCAGCCCCGTCGTGCCACGGGGTGGCGCCCTTGCCGCCTTGGCTTTGCACGATCTGGCCGCGCCGGTTATTGCCGCGGCGCTTGGCGATGCCGGCATCGCGCCGGACGAGGTGGGCGAACTGATCGCCGCGAACGCGCTGGGGGCGGGCGGCAACCCGGCGCGGCTGGCGGCGCTGGCCGCGGGGCTGCCGCAGACCGTCGCCGGGCTCAGCATCGACCGGCAATGCGCGGGCGGGCTGGATGCGCTCTTGCTGGGCGCGGCGCTGATCCGTTCGGGCCAGCATGATATCGTCGTCGCGGGCGGTGTCGAAAGCTATTCGCGCCGACCCGTCCGGATGCGCACCTTTGCCGACGGGCGCGCGCCCGAAGCCTATGACGCACCGCCCTTTACCCCCTTTCCCGACCGCGATCCCGACATGGCCGAGGCGGCGAATCTGCTGGGCCGCCGCCTTGGCATTTCGCGCGGCGAGCAGGACGCCTGGGCGGTCGAAAGCCACGGCAAGGCGCGGGCGGCATCCGCAAGGCTGGCCGCCGAGATCACCACCATCGCCGGGATCGGGCACGATCCCTTTGCCCGCGACCTTGGCCTGCGCCTTGCCGCCCGCGCGCAGCCGGTGACCGGTGAGATCACCGCCGCCAATATGTCGGTGGCCGCCGATGGCGCGGCCTTTTGCGTCCTTGTCTCGGAACGGGCGGCGCGCGGATTGGACGCGGTCGAGCTGACCGGCGGCGCGACCCTGGGCGATGATCCGGCCATGCCGGGCAGCGCGCCGGTCGCGGCCATTGCGCGCGCATTGGCCCGGTCCGGATTGCGGCCCACGGATCTTGCGCGCAGCGAGGTGATGGAGGCTTTCGCGGTTCAGGCCATCGCCTGCCAGCGGCTGGCCGGGCTGGATCCGGCGGTGATGAACGCGGGTGGCGGATCGCTGGCGCGCGGCCATCCGATCGGCGCCTCGGGCGCGGTTCTGGCGGTGCGGCTTTATCACGAATTGCGCGCCGCCGGCGGCGCCGGGCTTGCGGCCATCGCGGCGGCGGGCGGGATCGGGACGGCGCTGGTTCTTCAGTCCTGATCGGGAAAGCCGTAAAAGCGGGTATAGGCATCCAGCGGCGCGCGCTCGGTGCGAAAGCCGTTCGCCGGATCGGCGTGGTCGGGTCTGCCAAGGGCCAGCCCGCAGACCACCATCTCATCCTCGGGCAGGTCCAGATGCGCGTGGGCGACGGGGCCGTAATTGGCCAGCGCGCCGATACCCGTGGTCGCGTAGCCGAGGCTCTCGGCGGCAAGCTGGAACGCCATCAGCGCCATGCCCAGATCCATGAAGCAACCCGCGCCCATGCGCCGGTCGATGGTCACCACGATGCCCACGGGTGCGCCGAAGAAGCGGTAATTCCGGTCGAACTGGGCGCGCCGCCCGTCAAGGTCGCGCCGGGATATCCCGAGAGCCGCGTAAAGCGCATAGCCCGCCGCGCGCTGGCGGGACTTGAGTTCCTGCGGCATCGGGTCGGGGAAATAGGAATATTCTCTGGCGACCGGCACGCCCGCATCTATGGCGGCCAGAAGCGCGCGGGAAAGGCCCGCCAGCGCCTCGCCGGTCAGGACATGAAACGCCCCCGGTTGCAGGTTCGCGCCGCTGGGCGCGGCGCGCGCGGCGCGGCAGATGCGCTCGATATCGGGCCGGGGGACGGGTGTCCCCCTATAGGCCCGGACCGAGCGCCGGCCGAAAAGCGTCTCCTCGACCGGCGTCAGTGTCATGAGCGCGACAGCACGCTGCCCGGGCGCGCCTTGACCAGGGACGAGGTCAGCATGCCCGCGATCCCGGCCTTGAGCAGGTCACCGGGGATGAAGGCCGTGACCAGCATGGCCGCCTCGGTCAGGGTCTTGCCCATCACGACCGACATGCCAACGATGCCAAAGGCATAAAGCACGACAATCCCGCCGATGACGGCCGCGACACCCGCCGCGATCCCGACCGGGGCGCTGCGCCAGCGTTCGGTGATCCAGCCGGTGACGAAGGCCGCGACCGGAAAACCGACCAGAAAGCCCACTGTCGGCGAGGCAAAGACCCCAAGGCCCCCACGTCCGCCCGCCAGCAGCGGCAGCCCAAGCGCCACCAGCAGCAGGAACAGCCCCACCGCCAGCGCGCCGCGCCGCGCCCCCAGAACCGTGCCGCACAGCATGACGCCAAGGCTCTGCGCGGTGATCGGCACGCCAAAGGCCAAGGTGATCTTGGGGATCAGCCCCAGGACCGCGATCAGCGCTGCGAAAAGCGCGATATAGGCGATGTTCTTTTCCATATTACTCCCCTTGGTTTGTGATTGCGCCGCGCGCCCTCAGCGCCTCGGCGAGATGTTCGGCGTCGTCGACAGCCAAAAGCATGAAGGGCAGCACGATGCGCCATGACGGGCGGCGATGCGTCCTTGCCCGCCACGCGTCGCGCAGGTTCTGCCCCTTGTCCAGCAAAGCCGGCGTGGCGCGCACGACCAGCGCCATGGCCAGCTCGATCGCATCGGTCCTGATCCCCAGCCGCCGCAGCGGCGCGAGCAGCCGCCGCATCAGGTCGGTCATCTCGGTCAGGCGCGTGGTCATGGTGACGAGGTTCGCCAGCGCCACGACCGAGATCATCCTCAGGATGATCACCGCACCGGCGCGGAAATCATCCGCCAGCAGATGCCACAGCAGCACCACCGCCACAAAGGGCCACAGGATGAACAGCCGCGACATGCCGGCGCGGAAAAACACCCGCCCCGGCAGAAGATAGGCCATGAGCACAGCCGCGCAGGCGATCGCCTGCAGGGTCAGGCTTTCGACGAAGAACAGCCCGAGCGTGGCCAGACACAGCGCCAAGAGCTTGGCCCCGGCAGGCCAGTCATGGGCGCGCGTTCTAACCGGCGAGGTCAGAGATATCATCCTCGGCCCCCAATCGTGTCATCTCGGCGCTATAGGCGGCCAGCACCGCCGCCGGCGCGCCAGCATCGCGGATGCGGCCCTGATCCAGCCACAGCATGGTGTCATAGCTGTCGAAATCGGCCGGATCATGCGAGATATGCAGCACCGCCCCGGCGTAAAGATCGAGATAGCGGCGCAGCTGCATCCGCGTCGGCGCGTCCAGACCGGCAAAAGGCTCGTCAAGAACCAGCAGCCCCGGCGCCATCGCCACCACCGCCATCAAGCACAGCAGGTGCTTTTGCCCCTGCGACAGGCTGACGACCGCCGCATCGGCCCAATGCGCCTTGCCAAAGCGGGCCAGCGTCCGGCGCGCGCCGGCATCGGCCTCGGCGCGGCTCTGGCCGCGCTGGCGCAGGCCGAACATCATTTCCTCGAGCACGGTGGGAAAGATCAGCTGATGGTCGGGGTTCTGGAACAGGATACCGACCTCGGCGATGGCGGCCTTGCGGTCGCGGGCCAGATCACGGCCATTGACGCGGCAACTGCCCTTGCCCGGCGCGATCAGCCCGGCCACCAGCCGCGCCAGCGTCGACTTGCCCGAGCCGTTGCGCCCGACGACGCCAAGCCGCAGGGCCGAGACCGAAAAACTCAGATCGCGCAGGATCGGCCTGCCCTCGACCGTGTAGTCGACACCCTCGAGCACGATGCCGACCGCCGCCGGCTGGGCAGGACGCGCCTGCGGGTGGCTGTCCCCCTTTGGCCAAGGCAAGGATTTCTCGTGCTGCAAGGTCTCGTCCCGCATCCCGTTCGCCAGCGTTCCCGCGACCATCCGCGGCAACTGCGCCGCTGTAACCTATTCCGCGGCGCAGAGAAAGCGCCGCCGCGTCGGTCCCGACCTTCGGGCAGGGTTATGCGGGGGGCGGGCCCGGATTTGCTGCTCGAGCCTCGATCTCGGGGCTTCTGGCTGAAATTCGAGGCCACCCATGACTGCGGGTGCGTCACCACGCTGGCGCTGCACCCGCAGGTCTCGGGCGTTACGAGAACCGCGCGGCCGACGCCTGAAGCCGGGGCGCGCGGCTCAGAAGCGGATATCCTCGACCGAGGTGATCTCGATGCCGTCGCTGTCCTGCGCGCCCTTGGCCGTCTTGCCGCGCCGCCCGGCCGGCTGCATGCGGTCCAGCGCCGCCAGATCGCGCAGATCGACATCCAGCCCCTCGCCGATGGCGCTGATCGGGCGCTGGCGGATCGAGAAGATGCCGGGGGCGAGCCGTTGCTCGGGCAGGTCCCTGACCAGATCGGCCTGCTCAAGGACAAAGCCAAGCGCGCCGGCATCGCCGCAATCCGGGCCGCCCCAGACGACGATCTTGTAAAAGGCCATCGGCACCAGCGCGTCATAAAGCGGCTTGTCGGCCGCGCCGAAGACCGGCCCGTTGAACACCGACAGCCTGCCATGCGCCGGCCCCTGCTCGGAGATGTAATTCTCAAGATCGCCCCAGAGCCGCAGATTGGCGCCGGTGGCCCCGGACTGGTTCAAGAGGTAATGCTGGGGCGCACAATTGGTCCAGAAAAAGCTGTCCCTGTTGGCGGCGATCGCGGCCTCGCGCGTGGGGCCACGGGCAAGGTCGTCACGGCGTGACAGGTGGCCGCGATCATAGGGATTGTTGTCGTAATAGCGGCTGCCAAGCTGCGCGGCGCGGGGAATGCGCGGATCATAGCGCCAGTTGCCGCCGCCCTCGCGTCCCACCGTCACCGGCGCGTTGAAATCGACCTGACAGGCCGAAAGATAGGCCTGCCGGCGCCCGGCGCAGATCAGCACGCTATAGCCGTGATAACGCAGCTCGTATTCGTCTTCGGGATGCGAGGGCTGGGTGATCCGCTGCGCGCCGCCAAAGGCGGGCTTGGACTTGATCCCCGGCAGCGGCAGATCAAAGCCAAGGAAATGCGGGTCGTAACCCTTGCGGTCGGCCATGTCGCTTGGCGAGATCGCCTCGAGCAGGGCCGTGTCGGATCCGCCGCGCCCGTCGCTCAGGGCGATTTCCGGAGCCGCCCCCGGAACCGCCCCGCCCAGCGAGATCGTCACCCGCAGCGGGATATCGACGCTGCCCCCGGCCAGCACCGCTGGCGCAAGCACGGGTTGCGGGGCAGGCTGGGGCGGCACCGGAGCGGCCGGCGGCGTGTTCAGGATGGTGGTGATCGCCTCGGTCGTGCCCGGCATCGCCCATGCGACCCGCGGCCTTGCGGCCAGCGCCGCATCGACAAAGCCGCGCCGGAGCGGATCAAGCTGCGCCAGCTTGATCGCGCCCATGATGCCCGAGATGCGCACCGCCTCGTTGGCGACCCAGACCACATCCTCGAGCCGGTCGCGGCCGTCCTGCCACTGGTCGCCATTCCTGTGCAGCCAGCCGCCCTTTTCATGCAGCGCCGGCACCCCCGAATGATGCAGCCCGATCACCTGCCAGGTATCGCTGAGCACCGGCGCGCCGGACGAGCCCTTGTCGGTATCGGCCTCGTAATGCAGGAACGAGCCGATCATCTCGTCCTTGGGGTCGTCGCCGGTGCGCATGTCCAGCACCCGGTTGTTGCGCAGCACGACCTGTTTTTCCTCGCCGCGGGGATGCTGGATGATGTTGATATGGTCCTTGTCCGAGATCGCGATCTTGCCCTGCGCCTCGACCAGCGGCAGCCAGCCATAGCCCTCCAGCTGCAGGCCCATGGCGCTGGTCCCGGCCACGGCGACCAGCGCGAAATCCAGATCCTCATGCGCCAGAAAGAACCGCTGCGGCTCCAGCGCGAATTCCTGCGGCGCGCGCGGGGCGCCGAACAGGCGCAATTCATAATCCATCTGCAGCACGCAGCGCGCCGCGCGCCGGTCCGAGGTCAGCACATGCTGATTGGTCATCAACAGCCCCGGCCCGACCATGAAGCCGGTGCCAAGCGCCGCCCGTCCGCCATCTACCTCGATCAGGATCCGCCCGACGCTGCGCGCCGCCAGCGCGCCGCGTTCCAGAAACTCGACCGACAGGAAATCCGAGGTCCCGATCAGCGCCTCGTTGACGATCCGGTCGGTCAGCTCTTCGGCCACCACCGGCGCCGGCCGCTCGACCAGCTCGCGCAGCACATCGTTCGAGGGCATCTGCCCCCATTCGCAGTAGCGCCGGACCTCGCCCACCAGAACATTGACCCGCGCCGCCAGCCGTGACGGGGTGTCGGCCAGCAAGGCCTTGCCCGCGCGCAGCGCCTTGCTGCGGCCGTTGCGGACCTTGGATCGCGCCTGCCAGCGGGCCAGTGCCTCCTCTGCCAGACGCAGGGTATCGGAATGGATGTTGTCGTCGTCCATGCTTGCCTCTGCCTGTCATCTTGCGCCTGGCTCAATCTACCATGGATTGTGACGGATTGCTGCGGAGATCGGGGCCAGCCAGCGGTCAGCATTTGAGAATCGGCCGGTTCTGAGCTATGCTGTTGCCCGGCTCATGGGGGACAACCCGATGAAATTTGCGGTATTACCTTTAAGGATAAGCGATTTCCCCATCCCGGCGCAGGAGGCGGCGCCGGACAGCGGCGCCCGACCCGAAAGCGCGGCGGGACTGGACGCCATCCAGGCGCAGGGCGGCTTCTGGGTCGGGCTCGGCGACGAGGTTTTCATCTGCGCGGCGAATGGCAAATGGGAGGCGCTGGCCGGGCGGCTGGAGATCGCCGGCGCCGCCGACGAGGTGCGCAAGCCCGACCTGCATCTGGTCGTGCAGACCGGGCGCAGCTTTGAGCATGCCCATCCCGATGCCCGGGTGCTGGCCGGCAAGGGCCGCTACCTGATCGTCGAATTCGACCGCGAGGCCGCGCGGAAGCTGGGCGACAGCCACGCCCCGGCCTTCGTCATCCGGCCATTGCCGGAAAACGTGGCGATCTATCGCCAGCTTCCCCGGCGCGAAGCCGCCCGCCTGCCCGCCCCCGAGATCGCGGCGGCGGTCGCGGCGGTATCCCGCGCGGGCTTCGAGGCGGCGGTGACGCATCTCGCCTCATACCGGACCCGGCATTCGACCAGCGCCGATTTCCGCGACGCCGTCGCATGGGCGCAGGGCCAGTTCGAGGCGCTTGGCCTGAACTGCACCACCGCCAGCGTCACCGTCGGCGGCGCCACCAGCCTGAACCTGATCGTCACCAAGGCGGGACAAGCTTCCGAACCGGGGCGCGGGGTGGTGCTTGTGGGCGCGCATCTTGATTCCGTCAATCACGGTGCCGGCCCTTCGGCCCCCGCCCCCGGCGCCGACGACAATGCCAGCGGCTCGGCCGGGGTGCTGACGCTGGCCGCCGCCATGGCCACGCGGGACTTTGCCCATGATCTGGTCTTTCTTCTGTTCGGGGGCGAAGAACAGGGGCTTTTGGGATCGACGCAATATGTCGCGGCGCTCTCGCAGGCCGAGCGCGGGCGCATCCGGGCGATGCTGAACATGGACATGATCGGCCGCGTCAACAGTCCACCGCCGACCGTGATGCTGGAAGGCGCAGCGCTGAGCCAGGGTATGATCGCTGCCTTGGCGCAATCGGCGCAGGATCATACCACGCTGGTGATCCAGACCTCGCTCAACCCCTTTGCCAGCGATCATGTCCCCTTCATCGAGGCCGGCATCCCCGCCGTCCTGACCATCGAAGGCGCCGATTCCGCCAATGACGCGGTCCATTCCGGGCAGGACACGCTGGACCGGCTGGACATGGATTACGCCACCCAGATCCTGCGCATGAATGCCGGCTGGCTGGCAGCCGAGGCCGGCATCATGGCGGCAAGCCAGCCCGGAACGCCCGCCCCCCAGCCTGGCACTCAGCCCGGCACTCAGCCCAACCCCCTGCCGGTGCCGCCCGCACAGCCCGGCGCCTGCGGTTGCGGTTGCGGCCCCGCAAGCGGTCGCGGGCCTGCCGAACAGGCCGCGACGTCTCATGTCAACCAGGTGAACGGGCATTATCAGGCGCTTTTCGCGCAATATGCCCGGATCAACCGCGACGGCCGGCTGGGTCCGGCCGATCGGGCCGGATGGCAATCTGCCCTGCTTGCCTTTGGCCAACTCGACCGCAAGCCGCGATAGCGCCGCGGCCTGTCATACGCAGCCGATGCCCGTTCCCGGACACCGGAAATATCCAGAGAGCAAACGGCGGCGCGTGCCGCAAGGAAACGGGAACATGGCCGACAGGAAAGCACTGTGCCGCGACTGGGTCGAAATGCGCGAGGAAAGCTCGGGCAACCGGCTGGTCCTGCGCCCGGCTGGCGATGTCCTGCCGCCCTCGCGCCAGCCGCGGCGGCGGCTTGAACTGGCCGCCTCGGGCGCGGCCATGGGCAAGGGTCAGGGTCCGACCGACGCCCCGGTTCCCGAAAGCGCCGGCTCCTGGAGCAGCGAGGGTGAAAGACTGCATGTCATCCTGCCCGGATGGGACGGAAATTACGACATCCGCGAGCTGACGGACGACCGTCTCGTTCTGGAAAAGCTCTGACCCTCGCGTGGTTTGATCAGTAGCCGGGGACCGCCGCAATCACGGCGGGCAGAGGTGCTCATATTATTGGAGAAGTCAGATGACCGACGAAAACCTACCGACACGCCGGGAATGCGGCACGATGCAGGTCCATCGCCGCCTGCTCGATACCGATCCCAATTATGCCCGCCGCCTTGCGCGGATCGAGGAACAGGCCTTCCGTGCCCGCGAGGGGCTGATGGTCCTGCGCCCCGGCTGCACGCGCATTCCCGTCGTCGTGCATGTGGTCTGGAAAACCTCGGCGCAGAACATCTCGCAGGCGCAGATCGACAGCCAGATCGAGGTCCTGAACCGCGACTTTCGCAAACGCAATGCCGATGTCTCGAGCGTGCCCGGGGTCTTTGCCGGCGTGGCGGCGGATGCGCGGCTGGAGTTCCGGCTGGCAGACCGCGATCCCGCGGGCAACGCCCATAGCGGCGTCGTCCGCGTGCAGACCACGCGCGACAATTTCGGCGGCGACGATGCGGTCAAGCGCGCGTCCAGCGGCGGCTCGGATGCCTGGCCGCGCGACGAGTATCTCAATATCTGGGTCTGCCAGCTTTCCGGCGGGCTTCTGGGCTATGCGCAGTTTCCGGGCGGGCCGGCTGATACCGACGGCGTGGTCATCACCCATGCCGGCTTTGGCACCACCGGGACGGCGGCGGCGCCCTTCAATCTGGGGCGCACCGCCACGCATGAGATCGGCCACTGGCTGAACCTGCGCCATATCTGGGGCGATGACGGCGCCGGATGTTCGGGTTCGGATTTCGTCGATGACACGCCCAATCAGGGCGGTTCGAACGGCGGCAAGCCCAGCTTTCCGACGATCTCGTGCAACAATGGCCCCAATGGCGACATGTTCATGAATTACATGGATTATGTCGATGACGACACCATGGTCATGTTCACCGAGGGACAGGTGACGCGGATGCATGCCTGCCTGGACGGGCCGCGCAGCGCCATCGGCGAGTCGATCTCGTGCAGCGGGCTGCCCAAGAGCATCCCCAAAGACGGCCCCAAAGACGTCATCAAGGAGTTCCCCAAGGACCGGCCCAAGGACGTCATCAAGGAAGCGCCCAAGGATGGACCAAAGGATATCCCCAAGGACGGACCCAAGGACATCGTCAAGGAGTTCCCGAAGGATCGCCCCAAGGACATCATCAAGGACATCCCCAAGGACGGGCTGAAGGACGTCCCCAAGGATCCGCCAAAGGACATTCCAAAGGATATTCCCAAGGATCCGCCCAAGGACCGGCCCAAGGATCTGGTCAAGGACACCCCCAAGGAGGTTTTCAAGGACGCACCCAAGGACATCCCCAAGGACCGGCCCAAGGATTTCGTCAAGGATATCCCCAAGGACGGCCCCAAGGATCGCCCGTTCGACCCCGGCCCCAAGACCATCTTCGAGCCGCCCGCCGACCCGAAAAGCGCGCTGGAGCCGCCCTTCACCCCGCCCGGAGGTTTCCCGGGCCTGCCCGGCCCCGTGCAGGTGCCGTTTGGCGGCCATGCGCAGCATGCCGGCGCCACGCCCTTCGTGCTGGCGACGGGCGAGGCGCCGGCCGCGGCCGATCAGCAGCCCGCCGATCCGATGGCAGACCTGCACGCCCATTACGCGATGATCCTGCAAAACTATGCCGGGCTCTGGCAGCGCGGACTGCTGGACGAACAGGGGCTCAGCGCATGGCAACAGGCCTATGACGCCTATCGCCAGATCGGAGGACAATAACCCGCAGCCACGAGGGATCCGGTTCGCGCCGGGTCCCCCCCTTTCTCTGGCAAGGCGTATCGGTCGTGATCCTGATCATCTCATTTCTCGACAACGAACATGTGCGTCGGGTGACCCGGCACCTGTCCATGCCCTATGAAATCGTCGATCTGGCGTGGTTTCCCTCGCAGATGCGGATGCAGGCGCGCGCCGGCGCCGCGGTCGACGCGTTTTCCCTCGACCTGCCCGACGGGCGCCGGCTGGCGCTGGACGAGGTCGGCGCCGTCTGGCACCGCCGTATCCGCCCCTATACGCTGGATCCGCAACTGACCGACGAGACTGCGCGCACCTTCGCCTGGTCGGAATGCGCCGAGGCGCTGGACGGGATCTGGCATGGCATGGACTGTTTCTGGATGAACCCGCCCCATGCCGATGAGCGCGCGCTGAAAAAGGTCTATCAGCACCGGCTGGCGCGGCGCATCGGGCTCCGCATCCCCGAAACGCTGGTCACCAACAGCCCCGACGAGGCGCGCGCCTTTATCGAGGCCCATGCCGCGACCGGCGTGATCCGCAAGGCGTTTCGCAATATCCCGCAGGCCCCGCGCGCCACGCTCAGGGTCGGCGCGGACGAGCTGCGCCAACTGGACGCGGTGCGCTTTGCCCCGGTGATCTTTCAGGAATATATCCCGCTGGCGCTGGACCTGCGGGTCACGGTCATTGATGGAGAGATCTTCACCACCGGCTTTCGCTCGACCCCCGAATACGAGGTCGATTATCGCGGCGGCATCGGCAGCGCCGAGGTGGCGCCCTATGCCCTGCCCGACGAGGTCGGCCAGAAGCTTCTGGAGATGATGCGGCGGATGGAGCTGCGTTTCGGCGCCGCCGATTTCCGCCTGACCCCCGAGGGCGAGCATGTCTTCTTCGAGATCAATCCCGCCGGCGAATACCTGTTCTGCGTGGACCGGACCGGGCAGCCGATCCCTGAAGCCATCGCCGCCACGCTGGAGCGCCACGCCCGCGCCCATGCCGGCTGACGGGCGGCCAAGGCTCAGCCGGCAGGCTCTGGCGGGTCGGCCGGGTCGAGCCGGGTCAGGAATGGCAGCTCAGTCGGGATATCTGCCGATGACAGCCGCTTGATCCGCTGGCCCGAAACTTCGGCGGCCTGTTCCAGATGCCGGGCCAGCGCGGCAGCGGCGGCGGGGACATCATGGCGGCGCAGGGCCTCGAGAACCTGCAGGTGCTGGTCGATGGTGTTCAGGATCGAGGCCGTGGACCGGGTGGCGGTGAACGAGATATGGGTCGAGATCAGCGGCAACTGGCTGCGCTTGATCGAATCCGCCAGCACGCGGTTGTCGCATGCCAGCACGATATCCTGATGCAGCCAGCGCTCGATCAGCAAAAGCTCGCGCGTGCCGATCCGGCCCGGATCCGCCCGAAAGCCCTGCAGCGCCCCGATCTGGGCGTCGATCAGCGCGGGCGCCAGCCTGGCCGCCGCCTCGCCAAGCGCGATCGGCTCAAGGATGCGGCGCATGGCGTAATGGTCGTGGACATCGGCCTCGGTCATCGGCCCGACCTGCCAGCGCCCATTGGCCTGCTGCGAGACCAGCCCCACGCGTTCCATCCGGGTGATGATCTCATGCGCGACGCTGCGGCTGACGCCGTAATGTGCGGCCATGGCCTTTTCATTGATGCCGAAACGGCCGAAGACCATGGCCGAGGCAATCGCCGTCTGCGCCTCTTCAAAGAGCCGCTGGCGCCAGTTGCGCGCCTCGAGCCCGTCGCGCGCCGTGTCGGGGATGACAAGCGCCAGAGCCAGGATGTCGGCATGCGGCGTGCCGGGATCGCCCGGAACCGCATATCCCTGCCGGCCATTGAAAGTCAGGCGCGATTCGTCCTCGAGACGCTTCAGCGCCGCCCGGATCGGCACCCGGCTGACGCCGAACTGCCGCGCCAGATCGGATTCACGCAGCCGCATGCCGGGGGCCAGCCTTGCGGCGCGCAGATTCTCCAGCAGGACGGAATAGACCACGTCCTGAATGCGTTGCGGCTCTGAGGTCATCTGCTCACCCGATGCTTTGCCTGCACTGAACGGCTTTGGGCCGGTGGATTCAATCGCCACCGGTAATTTTGTATCTTACCGACATTATACATATGATGCTATCCTGCCGCGGATCGACTTCGGACCCGCGTCGTTGCTGCACAAACCGCCTCAGGAATCCCAATGAAAATCACCGCGCTCAAGACCTTCATCCTGCATGTGCCCGTCACCCGCGACGGCGTCGCCGACAGCATCCATACGCTGTCGCATTGGGGCGCGCCCGGCGTCATCGTCGAGACCGATGCCGGCATCACCGGGGTCGGCTATTCCGGCACCCATGCGCATCTCCCCTCGGACCGGCTGATCACCCAATGCATCGAAACCTGCTTTGACTGGCTGGTCGGGCGCAACCCGCTGGAGACCACGGCGCTGTTTCGCGAGATGGAACGTTTCCCGCCGGTGCAATGGGTGGGGCGTGGGGGCATCACCCAGCTGGCGCTTGGCGCCATTGACGTGGCGCTGTGGGACATCAAGGCCAAGGCGGCCGGGCAGCCCTTGTGGCAATGCATGGGCGGCACGGAACGCGCCATTCAGGCCTATAACACCGATGGCGGCTGGCTGAACTGGTCCCTGGACACGCTGGTCTCGGACTGCCGGCGGCTGGTCGAGGAAGAGGGCTATCTGGGCGTCAAGATCAAGGTCGGCTCGGACAATCTGGGCACCGATGTCGAGCGGCTCGAGGCGGTGCGCAAGGCCATCGGCGACAAGGTCACGCTGGCCGTCGACGCGAATGGCCGCATGGACCTGCCGACGGCGATCCGCTTTGGCAAATATCTGGCCGATTGCGACGTCATGTGGTTCGAGGAACCGCTTTGGTATGACGATGTCATCAGCCACAAGCGGCTGGCCGAAACCATCCAGACCCCGATCGCGCTTGGCGAGCAGCTTTACCTTGCCCATAACTTCCAGACCTTTTTCGATGCGGGCGCGGTGCATTACGCCCAGCCTGACGTGGCCCGTCTGGGCGGCGTGACGCCGTGGATCCAGGTGGCCGACATGGCCATGGCGCGGGGCCTGCCGGTGGTCAGCCATGTTGGTGACATGATGCAGACGCATCTGCACACCGCCATCGGCCATCCCTCCAGTTCGATGCTGGAATACATCCCGTGGCTGCGCGAGTGCTTCACCGAGCCGGCCACGGTCCGCGACGGCTGGTATGTGGTCCCGCGCGAGCCGGGCGCGGGCACCACATTGCGCCCCGACGCGCTGGCGCGCTTTGGCGTGGCCTAGGGTGCAGAGCGTGGCAAGGATGATGAAGGCGGTCAGGATCGAGGCGCCCGGCGCGGTCGCCCTGGTCGAGATCTCCGCCCCCCTGCCCGCGCCGGGCGAGGTGCGGCTGCGGCTGACCCATGTCGGCTTTTGCGGATCGGACCTCTCCAGCTATCAGGGCCGCAATCCGATGGTCAGCTTTCCGCGCGTGCCCGGCCATGAAATCGCCGCCATCGTCGACAAGTCCGGGGCCGGCGTCATCGATCTGGCCAAGGGACAAAGCGTGACGGTGCTGCCCTATTTCAACTGCGGCAACTGCGTGGCCTGCCGCAAGGGCCGCCCGAATGCCTGCCGCAACAACCAGACCATGGGCGTCCAGCGCGAAGGCGCGATGTCGGAATATGTCTGCGTGCCGCGCCGGCATGTGATCCCGGTCGAGGGCCTTCGCCAGCGCGATCTGGCGCTGATCGAGCCCCTCGCCGTGGGCTTTCACGCCGCGGCCCGCGCCGAGATCCAGCCGGGCGAGACCGTCGCCATTCTTGGCGTCGGCATGATCGGTCTGGGGGTGCTTCTGGGGGCCCGCGCGCGCGGTGCCCGCGTCATCGCCGTCGATCTGGCCGATGGCAAGCTTGATCTGGCCGGACGGCTTGGCGCCGAGACCGGCGTGAACGGCGCCCGCGAAGATACGCTCGCCCGCCTGAACGAGCTGACCGATGGCGAGGGACCGGCGGTGATCATCGAGGCCGCCGGCGCTGGCGCCACCTTCCGGCAGGCGGTGGATGCGGTCGCCGCCTGCGGGCGGGTGGTCTATGTCGGCTATACCAGCACCGAGGTGTCCTATGAGACGCGGCTCTTTCCGATGAAGGAGATCGAGATCTACGGCTCGCGCGGGGCGACCCTTGCCGATTTCCACGCGGTCATCGCGCATCTGCGCGGGCATCCCGAACTGGCCGATCTGATCGTGACGCGGATGCCCCGGCTTGAGGCCGCCACCGGGGCGTTGCGCGACTGGGCCAGCGCGCCCGGCGCGGTCACCAAGATCATCATCGACATGGGGGCGGCGTGATGGCGGCCGGTCTTTCCGCCG
>JAGPGI010000191.1 GCA_018056045.1 Paracoccus sp. (in: a-proteobacteria) | reverse complement strand
CGCTCAAGGCTGTATCGCAAGCAGCCGCAGACGGGTTAGGCGGGATGGGCCGCGGGCGGCATCGGCGCGGGATGTCTGCCAGCGGTCAATCCGGTTGACTTCACAGCGCGAATCCGCGATACAGCCGCCACCGGCCGGGTCTCTGCCCGTTGCCGGTATGTTATTTTGAACCTCACCCAAATCCAGGGTGCGCTGTCCGAAGGCGGGTCAGACCCACCAACACCTGCGATCTGCAGGGGCCAAAGGACGCGGCAGAACGAAGGAAAGACGGAATGTTCGCAGTTCTCAAGACGGGCGGCAAGCAATACCGGGTTCAGGCCGGTGATGTGCTGCGCGTCGAAAAACTGAACGCCGAGGCCGGCGACAAGGTCCAGTTCAACGACGTGCTGATGATCGGCGCGACCGTTGGCGCGCCGCTGGTTGCCGGCGCTGCCGTGCAGGCCGAAGTCATCGACACGATCAAGGCCGACAAGGTCATCACCTATGTCAAGCGCCGCCGCAAGCACAGCTCGCAGCGCACGCGTGGCCACCGCCAGCAACTGACGCTGCTGCGCGTGACCGAGCTGCTGGAAAACGGTGGCGACAAGACCGATGTGAAGGCCGCCGTCGGCGCCCGCACCAAGGTCGATGCGGCCCCCGCCAAACCGGCGAAAGCCAAGAAAGCCGCGGCCGAAGCCGCCAGCGAATAAGGAGACCGACCCATGGCACATAAAAAAGCAGGCGGTTCGTCCCGCAACGGCCGCGACTCGGCCGGTCGTCGTCTTGGCGTCAAGCTGTTCGGTGGCCAGTCGGCCGTCGCCGGCAACATCATCGTGCGTCAGCGCGGCACCACCTGGTGGGCCGGGCAGAACGTCGGCATGGGCCGCGATCACACGCTGTTCGCGCTGACCGACGGTCAGGTGACCTTCCGCAAGGGCCTCAAGGGCCGCACCTATATTTCGGTGCTGCCGGCCAATCTCGAGGCAGCCGAGTAAACCAATTTTAACACTCGGGTGCTAAAAGGGGATCGGCCAAGGCCGGTCCCCTTCGCATTTCCAAGGACCGCACCCATATCTATTGCGAATTGACGGGGAGATGAGGATGTCGAGCGGAGTATTGGCCACGGATCTGGCGCGGCAGGAGGAGGTCGTGACCGAAAGGCTGCTGTTGCGGCCATTGCGCATGTCGGATGCGGGGCTGATCGCCCATTACACCGCCGACCGCCGCGTGGCCGAGGGGACGCGTTCGATTCCCCACCCGCTGCCGCCGGGTGCGGCCGAGGCTTTTGTGAACCGCGCCATGTCGCCCGAACGCGACGAGGACGTCTGGGCCATCGACGGCTCGGCCAACCGGCTTGCGGAACTGCTGGGCGTGGTCTCGCTGACGCGGATGGAGGCGGGGCAGTCCGAACTGGGCTTCTGGATCGGCGCCGGGTTCTGGAACACCGGCTTTGCCACCGAGGCGGTCGCCGCTCTGGTCGCGGCCAATCCGCATAATTCCCGCACGCTGTTTGCCGAGGCGTTTCAGGACAATCCCGGCTCGGCGCGGGTGCTGACCAACAGCGGCTTTGAATATCTGGGCGATGCCGAAAGCTGGTCGGTGGCGCGCAATGCGCGGGTGCCGACCTGGACCTATCTGCGCAAGATTGGCTGAGGCCGGTCAGGCATGAAAAAGGGCGCCATTCGGGCGCCCTTTGTGTTTCAGCGGCTCAGGCATCATTAACTCAGCCTTCAGCGGCTCACACCTCGTCGGTTCTGGTCTCAGCGGCGCAAGGTAATGGCGTTGCCTGCGCCCGAGATCACCACCTCGCGCAGATTGGCCAGGCTGGCATGGGACAGCGTCATGCCGACGGTGATGGTGTCGCTGGCCGGGTTCGTCGGGTTTGCGGCCTCGAACGTGTCGGCCGGCGGCGGATAGCCGACAAGCCGCAGCCGCAGCACGCCGTTTTCATCAGGGCGGATGCGGCCCTTGGGCATCGGCACCTCGGTGACCAGCGCCACCTCCCACCAGCCCTTGCTCTGGGCGAGCCCGGTCACCACCAGAAGCCGGCCTTCGTAAAGCGGCTCCCATTTGGCGCTGGCGACATGCGCCAGCGGCATGCGGCCGTCATTCACGGCGGTCGGATAGCCACCCTCTGGGACAAGCGTCTGCTGCTCGGAGGAGCCGTCTCCCATCCAGCCCAGCGGGTTCCAGCCGCTGCCCGGCCCGCCGCATCCGGCCAATACGAGCATCGCACAGCCGATCAGGGCGAATGTTCTTGTCCGCATGGGTTGCTGTCCCTGTTTTCCTTGTTCCTGCCGCAGTGATAGGGCAAGTCGTGCGGGGGTGAAAGCCTCTTTGACCGCGCAGACAGGCTGCGCTATGCCAAGCCCGCCCGCCGAGCCGGAACGCGAAAGGAAGCCCATGGCCACGCCTGCCTTTGAAGAGATCGCCGAAACCTTCGATTTTCTCGATGACTGGGAGGATCGCTATCGTCATGTCATCGAACTGGGCAAGGCCATGCCGGCGATGGATGCGGTGCTGCAGGTGCCGGCGACCAAGGTCGAGGGCTGCGCGAGCCAAGTCTGGATCATGCCCCGGATCGAGGACGGGCGCTTTGATTTTCAGGGCGACAGCGATGCGCTGATCGTGCGCGGGCTGATCGCCATTCTGCATGCACTGTATTCCGGGGTGCCGGTGGCCGAGGTCGTCGGGATCGATGCGCAGGCCGAGCTGGGTCGGCTGGGCCTGCAGGAACACCTGTCCTCGCAGCGCTCGAACGGACTGCGCGCCATGGTCGAGCGTATACGGCTGCTGGCGGCGGCGGCCTGAGATCAGCCGCCGCGGCGATGGGCGATCCAGCCTCCGCCCAGCACGCGGGTGCCTTCGGTGGCGTAAAAGACGCAGGCCTGTCCGGGGCTGACGCCTTCCTCGGGGTCCAGAAGCTCGATCTCGGCGCGGCGCGGGCCGGTGGCGCGCAGGATCGCCGGACGCGGCGGCCGGGTCGAGCGGATGCGGGCATTGATCGCGATCTCGCCTTCGAAAGGCACGTCGCCCAGCCAGTTTACCTCGGTCACCGGCACGATTTTCGTGGCCAGCGCCTGTTTCGGGCCGACGATGACGCGCCGGTTGTCGGGATCGAGACGGACGACATAAAGCGGATCGCCAAGGCCACCGATGCCAAGGCCCCGGCGCTGGCCGATCGTGTAATGGATGACGCCGCGATGCGCGCCCAGCACATTGCCGTCCAGATCGACGATCTCGCCCGGATCGGCTGAGCCGGGGCGCAGCTTTTCGATGACGCTGGCGTAATTGCCGTTGGGGACAAAGCAGATATCCTGACTGTCGGGCTTGTCGGCGACCGCCAGCCCGTATTGCGCTGCCAGCGCCCGCGTTTCGGCCTTGCTGGCCAAACCGCCCAGCGGAAAGCGCAGGAACTCCAGTTGCTCGCCAGTGGTCGAGAACAGGAAATAGCTCTGATCGCGATTGGGGTCGGCCGCCATGTGTAGTTCGGCGCCGGCCGCGCCGTCATGGCGGCGGATGTAATGGCCGGTCGCCATGCAATCGGCATCCAGTTCGCGCGCGGTTTCCAGCAGGTCGCGGAACTTGACCCGTTCGTTGCAGCGGATGCAGGGCACCGGAGTCGCCCCCGCCAGATAGGCGTCGGCGAATTCCTCGATGACCGATTCGCGAAACTTGTTTTCGTAATCAAGGACGTAATGCGGAAATCCGATGCGTTCGGCGACACGGCGGGCGTCGTGAATATCCTGTCCCGCGCAGCAGGCGCCTTTTTTTGCCAGCGCCGCGCCATGGTCATAAAGCTGCAGGGTGACGCCGATCACGTCATAGCCTTGCTCGGCCAGCATCGCCGCCACGACCGAACTGTCGACGCCCCCAGACATGGCGACGACCACGCGCGTCTTCGCCGGCGGCTTGCGGAAGCCCAGCGAATTCACAGGCATGTCTTGCGCCGTCGCGCGCGGATGGGGTGCAGCCATTGTCATGGATCGTCCTTTCGCCGCGCCGCTATCGGGGCGCTGCATATTTCCAGACATTTATAGGAAAAATCCCCGAATTCTCAAGAGGGACTGCGGTAGAATCGTGGTGAAGCTTCACCTCAGCTTAAGAACTCTGTGACAGAAACGAGGCAAGGAAGACAGGATCTTGCAGATGTTTTTGAAGAAAAATCCGGGGCCGCGCACGGTAATTCTGGCGGATGGCAGTGTGTTGACTCTGGCCGATCTGCCCGACCCGGCGACACGCTGGGTCGCCAGCCGCAAAGCCGTCGTGGTCGATGCCGTCAATCACGGCCTGATCAGTCGCGACGATGCGATCGACCGTTACGGCCTGACCGCAGAGGAATTCGATGCCTGGATCTTGGCCGTGCGCAAGCATGGGCGCAATGGGTTGAAAATCACGCAGCTACAGAAATTTAGACAATTTTAAGTTGTGTTCCGGCAGACTTTTCCCCGGTAACGTGATATTAACCTTTTGCTGACATCAATGTCTCATACCGGGTTAGCAAGGGGAAATGACATGCGAATCCTTCTTGTGGAGGATGATCCTACCACGGCGCGCAGCATTGAAATGATGCTGACCCATGCCAGTTACAACGTCTATCGCACCGACATGGGCGAAGAGGGCATCGATCTGGCCAAGCTCTACGACTATGATCTGATCCTGCTGGATCTGGATCTGCCTGACATGCACGGGATGGAGGTGTTGCGCCAGATCCGCATGTCGCGGATCGACACGCCGATCCTGATCCTGACCGGCTCGGACGATACCGAAAGCAAGCTGCGCGGATTCGGTTTCGGGGCCGATGACTACATGACCAAGCCCTTTAACCGTGATGAGCTGATCGCCCGCATCCAGGCGATCATCCGGCGGTCGAAAGGCCATAGCCAGTCGGTGATCCGCACCGGCGAAATGGTGGTCAATCTGGACGCGCGCTCGGTCGAGGTCGGCGGGCGCACGGTCAATCTGACCGGCAAGGAATACCAGATCCTCGAGCTGCTGAGCTTGCGCAAGGGCACGACACTGACCAAGGAAATGTTCCTCAACCATCTCTATGGCGGCATGGATGAGCCGGAACTGAAGATCATCGACGTCTTCGTCTGCAAGCTGCGCAAGAAACTGGCTGCGGCCATGGAAGGCGAAAGCCATATCGAGACGGTCTGGGGACGCGGCTATGTGCTGCGCGATCCGGTCGTGCCGGCCCATAACGCCGAGCGCATGGCGCTTCGGGCCTGAGGCGGCGACTTCCGGCGCTGGACGGCCCGCCCCGGCGCCGCTATCACCTTTCTCCTGATTGCGGCCGGTTCGGGCCGGCTGCTGACGGAGGGCATGATGAACGCAAACGGCGGGAACGAGATGCCGCAAACCGGGTCCGGGTCTGCGCAAGCTGGAACGGAGACTGCCGATTTCAAGGCGGCATCGGCCGAGGTCGCGCAGCTTGTTGACGAGCTGTCGCGCGCCAATGCTGCCTATCACAACGACGATGCGCCTTTTCTCAGCGATGCCGAATATGACGAGAAAAAGCGTCGACTGAAGGAAATCGAGGCGCTCCACCCCGAGCTTGCCCATGGCGACAGCCCGACCGCTCAGGTCGGTGCGACGCCCGACGGCCGTTTTGCCAAGGTGGCGCATCGCCAACCCATGCTCTCGCTTGAGAACGGCTTTTCAAGGGAGGATGTCGAGACATTCGTTCAGCGCGTGCGCTCATTCCTGAACCTTGCGGCGGATGCGCCGCTTGATTTCACCGCCGAACCAAAGATCGATGGACTGTCGCTGGCCCTGCGCTACGAGGGCGGCGACCTGGTTCTGGCCT
>JAGPGI010000190.1 GCA_018056045.1 Paracoccus sp. (in: a-proteobacteria) | reverse complement strand
TCGCGACATGTTTCAGGAAATCGGCCATGACCGGGAAGCGGAAGATATCCGTCACCCCCAGACGCGGCAGCGACAGCCGGTCGCGCATGGTCCGGTGCAGCTGGATCGCCAGCAGCGAATGCCCGCCAAGCGCAAAGAAATTGTCGCGCGGGGCGACCTGCTGGACGCCCAGAACCTCGGACCAAAGCGCCTGCACCGCCTGCGCCAGATCCTCGGTCGGCGCAGCGACCGAGGCGGCGGGGCCGGCCTCGATGGCCGGTGCCGCCGCAGCCCCGCCCAGTGTCGTCACCGCCGCAACGACCACGGCGCCCGGGACCGGCAATTGCTTGCGGTCGATCTTGCGGTTCGGGGTCAGCGGCATGTGGTCCAGCCGCAGGATGCGGCCCGGCACCATATGTGCGGGCAGATGCGCCAGCAGCGCCTCGCGCAGTTTCTTTTCGCACAGGTCCGGTGTGCCGGTCACATAGCCGACCAGCCGCTTGTCGCCGGGGGCATCCTCGCGCACAAGGGCGACCGCCTCGCGCACGCCGGGCTCATTGGCCAGCGCCGCCTCGATCTCGCCCAGTTCGATGCGGAAACCGCGCAGCTTGATCTGGTGATCGGCGCGGCCAATATAGTCCAACCCGCCATCCTCGCGCCAGCGCACCAGATCGCCGGTCCGATACATGCGCGCGCCCCAGGGCGCGGCACGATCCGCCGGCACGAAGGGGTCGGGACGGAAGGCCGCAGCCGTCAGATCCTCGCGCTGCCAATAGCCGCGCGTGACGCCATGGCCGCCGATCCACAGCTCGCCCTGCGCGCCGGGGGGCACGGGAATGCCGTCCGCGTCCAGAACATAGACCTGCGTATTGGCGATAGGCCGGCCCAGAGTGACCTCGCCCCCGTCGGAAAGATCGGCGATGGTCGACCAGATCGTGGTCTCTGTCGGGCCATACATGTTCAGGACCTTTGCCCGCGTGACCGCCCTGATTTCCGCCAGAAGCGAAGGCGGCAGCGCCTCGCCGCCCAGCATCACGCATTTCAGCCCGGCCATGGCCGAGGCCACCTGCGGGTCCGAGACCAGAATCCGCCCCATGCTGGGCGTGCATTGCAGATGGGTGACGCCCCAGCGCCGGATTTGCGCCGCGATCGAGAAATCGCCGTCCTCGGGCGCCTCGGAATGGGGGTTCACCTCGGCCCGCAGCCGCGCCAGCAGCGGGAAACCGGCCATGACCTGTTCGGGCGCGATGCCGTAGTCGATCAGGCAGGCAATCTCGCCCACGCCGATGGTCTTGAGGTGCTCGACCCTGGCGATCCCGTCCTCGACCGAGCCGAACAGGCCCGAATCCTCGAAATAGCGCAGGAAGGCGAATTCAAGGATGCCGTCCACCTCTTCCTCGGACAGCGAACCAAGGTCGATGGCCATGGGGTTGGTCATACCCTCGGGGCGGCGGAAGGCCGGGAAGTCCCAAGCATATTGCTTGACCAGTGCAGCGGCGCTGGCCAGATAATTCTTCATCGGCTGATGGGCGATGGCGCGCGCGGTCTCGCGGTCCTCGGCCAGACAGGTATGCAGCATCAGCGTGACGGTGAAATGCGCCGGGTCATGCCCGACCGAGCGCAGCGCCGCGTGATATTCCTTGATGCGCTGTTCGACCACGTCGATGCTTTGACCCAGAAGATGGGTCAGCACGTTCATGCCCAGACGCCCGGCCTCGACCCAGGTTTCGGGATTGCCGGCTACGGTCATCCACAGCGGCAGTTCCTTTTGCACCGGGCGCGGCTGGGTCACGACGCCAAAGGTGCCGCCCCCCGCGCGGGGGAAATCGACCTTTTCGCCGCGCCAGAGCCGGCGCAACTGGTCAATGCCGGTGGCCAATGCGGTCTTGTTGTTGGGCGGCGCGTTTTCCGGACGCAGCACGAAATCATCCGGCTGCCAGCCCGAGGCGATGGCCAGCCCGGCGCGCCCCGAGGTCAGGTTGTCGATCACCGCCCATTCCTCGGCCACGCGGGCAGGATGGTGCAGCGGCAACACGCAACTGCCGGCGCGGACCGAGATATTCTTGGTGACCGCCGCCACCGCCGCCCCCGAAACTGCGGGGTTCGGATAGGGGCCGCCAAAGGCGTGGAAATGGCGTTCCGGCGTATAGACGGCGACAAAGCCGTTCTGGTCGGCAAACCGCGCGCCCTCCAGCAAAAGCTGGTATTTCCGCGGGCCGGGGCCGTCGTCATTGCCCCAATAGAACAGGCTGAACTGCATGCCCCCCTGAACCTCGCGGCGCGGGGCGGTTGCCGTGGAGGTGCTTGAGACGGCCAGCCGCGATTCCTCGCCAGCGATGACCAGCGTCACGCCGCGCGCCAGCGACCAGAAGATTTCCAGAACCGAGATGTCAAAGGACAGGCTGGTGACCGCAAGCCACGCGTCGCCCTGTTGATGCGGGATCACCGCATCCATGCCGGCAAAGAAATTGGCCACATTGCGATGTTCGACCATCACCCCCTTGGGCCGTCCGGTCGAGCCAGAGGTATAGATCAGATAGGCCAGATTTTCCGGCGTGACATGACTGTCCGGCCCTGCGACCAGCCCATGGGGCAGATCGGTCGGAATGGTCACCACCTGCGCCTGATGCGCGGGCAGGCGATCAGCCAGACCGTCTTGAACCAGCACGATTTTCGCGCCGCTGTCCTGAATGTAAAGCTCGATCCGATCGGCGGGATAGTCGGGGTCCAGAGGCACATAGGCACCGCCCGCCTTCCAGATCGCCAGCGCGCCGATGACCAGCTCGGGCGAGCGCTTGGCGAACAGCCCGACCGGCTGGTCCGGCCCGACGCCCATCTGCGCCAGCTTCGCCGCCAATGCATTCGCGGCGCGCTCCAGTTGCGCGCGGGTCAGGCTGCGATCCTCAAAGGCCAGCGCCACGGCATCGGGGTTTTCGGCCGCCATATCACCGATCAGGTCATGGATGCAGGCCTGCGGGAAATCGGACTGGGTGGCGTTGCGGGCGACCAGCAGCTCCTCGCGCTCGGCGGCGTCCATCAGGGGGATGTCGCGCAGCAGCGCCGTTCCCGGCAGCACCAACCCGCCGTCCAGCGCACGGGCCAGACGTTGCGCCTGCGCGGCACTGATCCGTGCCGGATCATGGTCCAGATATGCCGCGTCATCGGTCAGGGACACGGTCAGCGCCGCACCCGGAACCGGGCCGCGCGGCGCAAGGCTGATCGCCAGATCGGGGGTCGCCGCCTCGCGCAGCTCGGGGGCGCGATGGGTCAGGTCCCGCGTGAAGGTCCCGCGTTTCGCCTGCGCCTCGATCCGCGCGGCCAGCTCAGCGCCCAGATCCGACAGGCTGCGGTCGCTGCGCGCGTCAATCGCCAGCGGTTGCCAGTCGGCGATGATCCCCGCCGCGAGTCCCGCCAGTTCCGGCTGTCCGGCCGGGCGCAGGGCCAGATCGAACTCGACCTGCCCCGCCAGCCGCGCCAGCAGTGATGCCGCCAGCGCGACCCGTTCCGGCGCGGCGCCGGGGATCAGCTGCACGCGCAGGCTTTCGCCCGAGCCTTCACCCGGCAGAACCGCCGGGTTCATCGCCGCCAGACGCTTGCGCCACCAGCCGTCATGTTTCGCGGCCCCGGCTGCAAGCCCAGTCAGGCGCGCGCGATCCTGCGCCGCAAGGGTCGCGATCACCGTGCCGACCTGCGGCAGTTCGCCCAGAAATTGCAGCCGGACCGCCGCATCCGCCGTCGCAATCAGCGCGGTATCGCCGTCATGGGACAGCACCGTGCCGGGCGCGGCCTGCGCGGCTTCGCTGCCCAGATAGGCCAGGACGGTCAGCAGGCGATCCCCCGACACGACCTTGGGCGCCGCCAGCGGGTTCCAATAGCCGCCATGGTCCAGACCGCGCACCAAGGCACCGATCTGCGCCGCGGATTGGGTGAAATCCAGAACCGAGGCCGCTTCGGGGCGCTTGTCCTTGCCGACATAGCTGCGCAGGCTCAGGTCCTGCTTGATCCGCTGCGGGCCACCCGCCTCAAGCTGGGCCACCACATCGGCAAAGCTTTCGGCGCCGCGCGCAAAGCAGCGCGCGTTCAGCGTCAGCGCGGTATCGTCGGGGCGGATCTCGAACAGGCGCTGGGTCAGGATGTCCCCCTCGTCCACGCCGCCTTCGATCATGTGCCAGCTGATACCGTGCTGAGGCTCACCGCCGATGATCGCCCAGACCGGCGCATTCAGCCCGGCCAGCTTGGGCAGCGGGCCATCATGGAAATTGATCGCGCCCTTTTGCCCGCGCGCCAGCATCGCCGGCGACAGGATCGACAGGTTGGCCACGCTGAACAGCCAGTCCGCGACCGGCGCGTTTTCGGGGACAGGTGCATCCTGATCCTCGACCGTCAGGCCCGCGCCCTGCGCCCAGTCGCGCAGCTCCGGGTTGCGGGTCACGATGGCGGCAATGCGGTGCCCGCGCGTCATCAAGGTCTGCGCCGCGTGGCGCAGCAAGGATTCATTACCCACCAGAATCGCGGAGAACTGCGTCATGGCTTACCCTTTTCAACATGAACAGGACCCGGCTGCGCGCGCAGCGCATGGCGGGTCAGATATGAAAGATGGCCCGGCGGCATGTCGGATTTGCGCCGCGCAAGCAGGCAGCGCAGCCGAAACAGCCCCGCACCCGCCAGATGGGCCGCGGTCGCCAGCAGCGCACCGATCCGGCCGTGGTGTTTCTCGTAATAGCGCCGCCGACTGTCATACCAGTAATCCGGCGGCCGCTTCCAACCCTTCATCCCGGTGCTGACCGAGCCGATATGCAGCACCAGACTTTCGACGATGTAATGGGTCTGCCAGCCGGCGTCGGCGGCGCGACGGCACAGGTCCGTTTCCTCGTAATAGAGGAAGAAGCCTTCGTCAAAGAGGCCGATCCGGTCCAGCACATCCATGCGGATCATCATGGACGCCCCGGCCGACCAGTCCACGCGACCCGATGTCACGGGCTGGGGCAGCGCCACCACATATTTGCGCAGCAGCTTGGTCACGGGACCGGTGCGGCTGGTCTGCTCGAATTCGCTGGCGATGCCGGGAAAGCGAAAGGCGGTGCTGTGGGGCACGTCATCGGTGCCGCGCAGGCGCGAACAGGCGATGCCCACCTTGGGATGCGTGCTGATGTAATCGGCCAGTGCCCGGATCGAGCCGGGCTGCGGCAGCGCGTCCGAATTCAGCAGATAGACCAGATCGGCGCGGCGCCCGTCGGGCATACCCTGCCGGATGCCGTAATTGTTGCCGGCCCCGAAACCGCCATTCCAGCCCGATTGCACCACCGCGACACGGCCCGTCTGCAACCAGCCCCGCTCTTGCGCCGCCGCGCTGAGTTTTTCGAACGAGCCATCGCCGGAATCATTGTCGACAATGGTCAGCCCGGCATCGAGCCCATCCATCTCGGCAAGCGCCGCCTCGGCGGCCTCAAGGGTCATGTCCGGCGTGCGCCAGTTCAGCAGGATGATGTTGATGCTGGGCGCGACGCCGGTTTCGGGGCCGATCACGGGGCCATTGGCGGGGGCAGTCATGTGCGCAGTCCCCGTCATCGTCACTCGGCCGCCTTGACCCGTGCGGGGGCGTCATTCTCGGCATCGGCCTCGCGCAGGATTTCCCGCAGGATCGAGGTCAGCCGCCGCACGTTCGGCTCGAGCACCATGGAATCGTGATCGCCCGGCACCTCGATCACCTGCAGTTTCGGCATCCAAGGCGTCCAGCCATTGTCGGCGACGACATAGTCGCGGCCGGAATTGATCCAGCGCCCGCCCGTCGCCTTCCAGCGCCGATCCAAGGGCGGCCGGAACATCGC
>JAGPGI010000189.1 GCA_018056045.1 Paracoccus sp. (in: a-proteobacteria) | reverse complement strand
TGACGCATGGCCGCAAGGTCACCCGCCGCCATATCTTTGCCTATACGCTGGTGCTGGCGCCCTTCGCGATCTGGCTGGGCTTCACCTCCGTCGGCGGGCCGCTGTATCTGGCGGTCTCGGTGGTGCTGAACGCGCTGTTCATCGCCGGTGGCTGGCGCATCCTGAACCGCTCCGAGGACGCGGCGCAGGCCGATGGCTACAAGGTCGAGAAACGCTATTTCCGCCTGTCGCTCTATTACACCTTCCTGCATTTCCTGGCGCTGCTGGTGCAGCACTGGATGGGAGGATGGTGATGCAGCAGGTCGAGCATGAACTGCACCATCGCCGCCGCAGCCGCAATCTGGGGCTTCTGGCGGTGCTCTTGGCCTTTGTCGCGCTGGTCTTTGGCCTCTCGGTGGTCAAGATCACTCAGGGCGACATGATGGAGGGCTATGACCACCGGCCCCGTGCCTCGGTCCTGCCGCAGGATCCGAATGCGCCCGCGCGCAACGCCGCGCCCGTGGCGGCCCCCGGCACGCCCGGCGCGCTGGTCGATGGCACGGTGACGGCCCCCGCAGCCGCGACCGCAGAGGGCGCGGCGGTGGAGGGCGGGCAATGACCGGCCAGCCGCAAGCCCGCTCGAACAGCCGCACTGTCGCGATGCTCGCGGGCGTCGTGGTGCTGATGGGCGCGCTGTCCTGGGCGGCGGTGCCCTTTTATAACTGGTTTTGCAAGGTCACCGGCTATGGCGGCACGACAAATGTGTCCGCGGTGGCCTCGGATACCGTGCTTGAGGAAACCATCCGCGTGCGCTTTGATGCCAATGTGGACGAGAACCTTGGCTGGACCTTCCGCCCGATGCAGCGCGAGATGAAGCTGAAGATCGGCGAGAACGCCATCGCCTTCTATGAGGCGGTCAACAACACCGACGAGACGATCACCGGCACCGCCAGCTATAATGTCGCGCCTGAAATCGTCGGCTATTACTTCAACAAGGTCGAATGCTTCTGCTTTACCGAGCAGGTGCTGAAACCCGGTGAGCGGGTCGAGATGCCGGTCAGCTTCTTTGTCGATCCCGAACTGGTCAAAGACCGCGACGCCGGGCGCATCCGCGACCTGACCCTGTCCTATACCTTCCATCGGACCGATCCGCCCGCGCCGAAACAGGCGGCGCTGGACGCCGGGCCGAAACCGACCGTAAATTGAGCAACAAGAACCAGCAACAGCCGGGAACGCAGCCATGGCCCATGTAAAGAACCACGACTATCAGATCCTGCCGCCATCGATCTGGCCCTTCCTCGGCGCGGTTTCCGCCTTTGTCATGCTGACCGGCGCGGTCGCCTGGATGAAGGGGATCACCATTCTTCGTGCCCCGATCGAAGGCCCGTGGATGTTCCTGATCGGCTTTGTCGCCGTGCTTTACGTCATGTTCGGCTGGTGGGCTGACGTCATTCAGGAAGGCGAAGAGGGCGAGCATACCCCGGTCGTGCGCATCGGCCTGCAATATGGCTTCATCCTGTTCATCATGTCCGAGGTGATGTTCTTCGTCGCCTGGTTCTGGGCCTTCATCAAGAACGCCATGTATCCGATGGGGCCGGACTATCCGATCAAGGACGGCGTCTGGCCGCCGGAAGGCATCGTCACCTTTGACCCCTGGCACCTGCCGCTGATCAACACGCTGATCCTGCTTTTGTCGGGTGTTGCCGTGACCTGGGCGCACCATGCCTTTGTCCATGACGGCGACCGCCGCACCACCATCAACGGCCTGATCGTCGCCGTGATCCTGGGTCTGTGCTTTACCGCGCTGCAGGCTTACGAATACAGCCACGCCGCTTTTGGTCTGGCCGACACCGTCTATGCCGGCACTTTCTACATGGCGACGGGCTTCCACGGCTTGCACGTCATCATCGGCACGATCTTCCTGTTCGTCTGCCTGATCCGCTTCATGAAGGGCCAGATGACCCAGGAACAGCATGTCGGCTTCGAGGCCGCCGCCTGGTACTGGCACTTCGTCGACGTGGTCTGGCTGTTCCTGTTCGTCGTGGTCTATATCTGGGGCCGTTGATCCCCACCCAGCATGTGACCGGCGCGGGGCCTTGCGGCTTCCGCGCCGTTTTCTATGGAGGCAGGCCATGCGCCGCTATCTCTTTCCGCTGATCGTCGGCGTCCTTGGCTGCGCCATCCTTGTGTCGCTGGGCATGTGGCAATTGCGGCGGCTGGACTGGAAAGAGGACATGATCGCCCAGATCCAAAGCCGGATTGGCGGTGCGCCGGTGGCTTTGCCCGCAAGCCCTGACCCGTCGATGAAATACCTGCCGGTTCTGGTCAGCGGCCAGACCACGGGGCAGGAGATCGATGTTCTGTCGGGCACCCGCGAGCAGGGCGGCGGCTATCAGGTCGTCTCGGGCTTTGTCACCGATGACGGGCGGCGCATCCTGCTGGATCGCGGTTTCGTCGATCAGGACCACAAGCGCGATCCGCGCCCCGCAACCCGGCTGGAGGTCGCAGGCAACCTGCACTGGCCCGATGAAAAAGGCAGCGCCACGCCCGAGCCGAACCTGACCGAGAATATCTGGTTCGCCCGTGACGTGCCCGCCATGGCCAAGGCCCTGGGAACCGAGCCGGTTCTGGTCGTCGTCGCCGAGGCGCGGGGCGATCTTCAGGGGGTTGCGCCGATGCCGGTCGCAGTCGAAGGCATTCCGAACAATCATCTCAGCTATGCGGCGCAATGGTTCATGATCGCAGTTGCCTGGGCAGGGATGACAGTGGCGCTGATCTGGCGTATCAGGCAACGTCAATTCTAAGGGGGACGCGATGCGTTACGTTTCGACCCGGGGGCGGGCTCCGGTCCTGAACTTCGAACAGGCCATGATGACGGGACTGGCGCGCGATGGCGGCCTGTACCTGCCCGAGACCATTCCGACCCTGACCCCGGATCAGATCGCCGCATTGGCCGGACTGCCCTATGAAGAGGTTGCGCTGCGCGTCTTGACGCCCTTTGTCGGCGACAGCTTCACGCAAGATGAACTCAAGGGCGCCATCGCGCGCGCCTATACGGGCTTTGACCATGTGTCGCGCGCCTCGCTGATCGAGCTTGCGCCCGGCCATCACCTGCTTGAGCTGTTCCACGGGCCGACGCTGGCCTTCAAGGATTTTGCCATGCAGCTGATCGGCCAGCTGTTCCAGCTGGCGCTGGCGCGCTCGGGCGAGCGGGTGACGATTCTGGGCGCGACCTCGGGCGATACCGGCTCGGCCGCGATCGAGGCGTTCCGGGGCCTCTCGAATGTGGACGTGTTCATCATGTATCCGCATGGCCGGGTCAGCGACGTGCAGCGCCGGCAGATGTCGACGCCGGCGGATGCCAATGTCCATGCGCTTGCCGTGGACGGCACCTTTGACGACTGTCAGGCGCGGCTCAAGGATCTGTTCAACGACCATGATTTCCGGGACGGGGTCGGGCTTGCGGGCGTCAACTCGATCAACTGGGCGCGGGTGATGGCGCAGATCGTCTATTACTTCACCGCCGCCGTCAGCCTTGGCGCGCCGGGGCGTGTGATCGATTTCACCGTCCCCACCGGCAATTTCGGCGACATCCTTGCCGGGTATTTCGCCAAGGCGATGGGCCTGCCCATCGGCCAGCTGGTCATCGCCACCAATCAGAACGACATCCTGCACCGCGCGCTGACGACCGGCGAATACCGCACCGGCACGGCGCGGCCCTCGATCAGCCCGTCGATGGACATTCAGGTCAGCTCGAATTTCGAGCGCGCCTTGTGGCTGGCCTACGGGCGCGACGGCGCCGCCATCTCGGCCCTGATGGATGAGCTGAAATCCGGCGGCTTCCCGATCAGTCAGGGCGCGCTGGAACAGCTGCGCGAGATCTATGTCTCGGGCCGCGCTTCTGAGGAGGAAACCACGGCCATGATCGCCACCATCCGCGCGGAAACCGGGCAGGTGATCTGCCCCCATACCGCCGTCGCGGTAAAGGTCGCGCGCGAACATCTTCGTCCGGGCGTTCCGATGATCTCGCTTTCGACCGCGCATCCGGCCAAGTTTCCCGATGCGGTCGAGGGCGCTGTCGGCATCCGCCCGCCGTTGCCGCCGCATATGGCCGATCTGTTTGAGCGCGACGAGCGCATCACCCGGGTTGCAAACGATGCAGAGAGCATTAAATCGCTGATTCTTGAACGGAGAACAGCTTGAACCAGATCCGCATCAGCACCCTGCCCAATGGCCTGCGCGTCGTCACCCGCGACATGCCCGGCCTGCATTCCGCCGCCATCGGCATCTGGGTCAGCGCCGGCGGCCGCGATGAGCGCGCCGACCAGAACGGCATCGCCCATTTCCTTGAGCATATGGCCTTCAAGGGCACGCCCACGCGCAGCGCCTTGCAGATCGCCGAGGCGATCGAGAATGTCGGCGGCTATATCAACGCCTATACCTCGCGCGACGTGACCAGCTATTACGTCCGGGTGCTGGCGGGCGATGTCTCGATGGCGCTGGACGTGATTTCGGACATCGTGCTGAACCCGATCTTTGACGAGCGCGAGATCGAGGTCGAGCGCGGCGTGATCCTGCAGGAGATCGGGCAGTCGCTGGATACGCCCGACGACGTGATCTTCGACTGGCTGCAAGAGGCCGCCTATCCCGACCAGCCCATCGGCCGCACCATCCTTGGCCCGGCCGAGCGCGTCAGCCATTTCTCGCGCGAGGATCTGTCGGGCTTCACCGCCGAACATTACGGCCCCGAGCGGATGATCGTCGCCGCCTCGGGCGCGGTCGATCATGACAGCATCCTGCGTCAGGTCGAGGCAATCTTCTCGCATCTCGCGCCGCGCGCCCTTACCGCGCGCGAGCCGGCCCGCTGGCAGGGCGCCGAAACCCGCCGCGTCAAGAAGCTGGAGCAGGCGCATTTCGCGCTGGCCTTTGAAGGGCCGGGTTATATGGCCCCGGATTTCTATGCCGCGCAGATCTGGACCTCGGCGCTGGGGGGCGGCATGTCGTCGCGCCTGTTCCAGAAAATCCGCGAGGAACGGGGCCTGTGCTATTCGATCTTTGCGCAATCGGGTTTTCATGACGATACCGGCATGGTGACGATCTATGCCGGCACCTCGGGCGACCAGATCGCCGATCTGGCCAATCTGACCATCGACGAGCTGAAGCGCGCCGCCGAGGACATGACCGAGACCGAGATCGCCCGCGCCCGCGCCCAGCTGAAGGCCGGGCTGCTGATGGGGCTGGAAAGCCCGACCGGGCAGGCCGAGCGCATGGCGCGGTCGCTGGCGATCTGGGGCCGCGTCGCCGACCCCGCCGAGGTGGCCGAGCGTATCGACGCGGTGACCGTCGCCGATGTGCGCGCCCATGCCGAGGCGCTGATCCGGAATGCCCGCCCGGCGCTGGCACTTTATGGGCCGGTCAAGTCGGCGCCATCGCGGGCGCGGCTGGCAGAAAGGCTTGCCGCCTGATGTTCGGCCGCCGCCGTCCGCTGCGACTCGAGACCGAGCGGATGGTCCTGCGCCTGCCGATCCATACCGATTTCGCCCCATGGGTCGAATTGCGCGTCGACAGCCGCGCCTTTCTGACCCCGTGGGAGCCGGTCTGGGCGGCCGACCATCTGTCGCGCAAAAGCTTCACCAACCGGGTCTATTGGGCGCAGCGCGCCAGCCGCAACGGCACCGCGCTGCCCCTGTTCCTGATCCGCCGCGACGGCGAGCTTCTGGGGGCGATCACGCTGGACAATATCCGCCGTGGCCCGGCGCAATCGGCCAGCATCGGCTATTGGATCGGCCAGCGCTTTGCCCGTCAGGGATATATGCGCGAGGCCATCGGCGCGCTGACC
>JAGPGI010000188.1 GCA_018056045.1 Paracoccus sp. (in: a-proteobacteria) | reverse complement strand
ATCGGCCCCGAGACCGGCCTGCTGATGAAGGTCCATACCTCGAATTACCGCATCGAGGGCTTTACCAAAGAGGTGCCGGCCCCGGAGCTTGCCACCATCGCGCATGAGGCGGGGTTGCCCATGGTCAATGACCTTGGTTCGGGCACGCTGGTCGATCTGCGCCGCTGGGGCCTCTCGCCCGAACCCACCGTGGCCGAGGCCGTCGCCGAGGGCGCCGATGTGGTGACATTTTCCGGCGACAAGCTGCTGGGCGGCCCGCAGGCGGGTTTCATCGTCGGCCGGCGCGAGATTATCGCCCGGATCAACAAGAACCCGCTGAAACGCGCCCTGCGCATGGACAAGATCCGCATCGCCGCGACCGAGGCGACCCTGCGGCTGTATCGCGACCCCGACAGTCTGGCCGAGCGTCTGCCCACACTGCGCATGCTGGCCCGCCCGCAGGCCGAGATCCGCGCGCAGGCCGAACGCCTTGCGCCCTTGGTGGCGGGGCTGCTGGGCTGTCAGGTCCGCGTCATCCCCTGTGCCAGCCAGATCGGCTCGGGCGCGCTGCCGACCGAAACCATTCCCAGCGCCGCCCTGGCCCTGACCCCGCGCCCCGAGGCTTTGGCCGAACGCCTGCGCGGCCTGCCCGTGCCGATCCTTGGCCGCATCCATGATGGTGCGCTGATCCTTGACCTGCGCTGCCTTTCCGATGACGCGGCGCTGCTGGACGCCTTGCGCGGATGATCGTCGGGACCGCCGGTCACATCGACCATGGCAAGACCGCGCTGGTCAAGGCGCTGACCGGCGTCGATGCCGACCGTCTGGCCGAGGAAAAGGCCCGCGGCATCACCATCGAGCTGGGTTTTGCCTATGCCGATCTGGGTGCGGGCGCGGTCACGGGCTTTGTCGATGTGCCGGGGCACGAGAAATTCGTCCATACCATGCTGGCCGGCGCGGGCGGCATCGATCTGGCGTTGCTGGTCGTCGCCGCCGATGACGGCATCATGCCGCAGACCCGCGAACATCTGGCCATTCTGGACCTGCTGGGGGTCTCGCGCGGGATCGTGGCACTGACCAAGGCCCATCTGGCCGGGCCGGATCGCATTGCCGCGTTGTCTGCCGAAATCGCGGCGGCGCTGGCCCCGACCTCGCTGGCAGGGGCGCCGGTCATGCCGGTCTCGGCCCTGACCGGGGCGGGGATTTCGGGATTGCGCGACGCGCTGGCCTTGACGGAAGCCGAGACCACCGCCCGTGCCAGCGATGGCCGTTTCCGGCTGGTCATCGACCGCAGCTTTACCCTTGCCGGCACCGGCACCGTGGTCACCGGCACGGTGATCTCGGGCCGGGTCGCGCTGGGGGATCAGATCACGATCAGCCCCTCGGGGCTGGTGGCGCGGGTGCGCGGCATCCATGCCCAGAACCGCAAGGCTGATCAGGGGCTGGCCGGACAGCGCTGCGCGCTGAACCTTGCCGGCGACGGCATCACCCGCGAGGCGATCTCGCGCGGGGATGTGGCGCTGGACCCGGCTTTGCACGCGCCCAGCCAGCGCATCGATATCAGCCTGCGGGTGCTGGACACGGAACCAAAGCCCCTGACCACATGGTTTCCCGCCCGTCTGCATCTGGGCGCGGCCGAGGTCGGCGCCCGCATCGTGCCCCTGCAAGGCCCGCTGGCGCCGGGCGAAACCGGGCTGGCGCAGATCGTGCTGGATGCGCCGGTGGCGGCGGCGATGGGCGACCGCTTCATCCTGCGCGACGTCTCGGCCCGGCGCACCATCGGCGGCGGCCATGTCATCGACATGCGCGCCCCGGCCCGGCACCGTGCAAGGCCCGCCCGGCTGGAGGCGTTGCGCGCCATGGCCCTGTCCGATCCGGTCCGGGCGCTGGCCGCGCTGGCGGATCAGGCGCTGGTCGATCTGGACAGCTTTGCCCGCGACCGGGCGCTGTCCGGGGCGCAGCTGGACCGCGCCGTGGCGGATTCGGGCATTGCCACCATCGCGGGCACTCGCCACGCTCTTGCCCCCGCCCGGCTGGATGCCCTGCGTCAGGCGATGCTGGATCAACTGGCGGCGTTTCACGAAGAAAACGCCGATCTGCAAGGGCTTGGCCGCGAACGCCTGCGTCTGATGCTGGAACCCCGCCTGCCCAAGGATGTCTTTGCCGCCTTCATCCGCGCCGAGGCCGAGGCGGGCCGTATCGCGCTGGACGGCGCTTTCCTGCGCCTGCCCGGCCATCTGCCCCGCCTTTCCCCCGAGGATGAGGCGCTGCTGATCCGCATTACCCCGCATCTGGTCGGCGAGGAACGTTTTCGCCCGCCGCGCGTGCGCGATTTCGCTCATGAGTTCGGCGCTGACGAAAAAGAGGTTCGTCGCATGATGCGCATGGCCGCGCGGCAGGGACGCCTTGACCAGATCGCGCATGACCATTTCTTTGCCCGCGCCACCACGCTTGAAATGATCGCGATCATCCGCGAACTGGGCGCTCAGGCTCCGGATGGCTGGTTCAGCGCGCCTTCGTTTCGCGACCGTGTCCAGAACGGGCGCAAGGTGGCGATCCAGATCCTTGATTTCTTTGATCGGCTGGGTCTCACGCTGCGCCGGGGCGATCTGCGCCGCGTAAACCCCCACCGGATTGACATGTTCAGTCCGGATGCCGCCGACGGTTGAGCGCGCGGCATGATCGCAGTTCCGCTTGGCCGAAATCCCATGCTAAAGAGTCGCAATCGCGCAGCAGGCGCATATTGAATGTTGAGGACCGGACCAGACCGGGTGATAACCACCTGATCGCAAGGCAAACCATTGGAAACAATGGATATGGAAGAGAAGCGTCCCCGGTGGGGCGGCCGGACTTCAAATCCGGTTGGGGCAGCGAGCCTGTCCCGGGTGGGTTCGACTCCCGCTCTCTTCCGCCACTCCGGCCAGTGAGAGAGGACAGCGATGCAAAGCATGACGCTTGGCGACAGCGACGTTTCGGTCAGCACCATCTGCCTTGGGACGATGACCTTTGGCAATCAGACCAGCCCGGATGTGGCGCATCGCCAGATGGACCGGGCACTGGATGCAGGGATCACCTTTCTTGACACGGCCGAGATGTATCCGGTCAACCCGGTGCGGCGCGAAACCGTCGGCCGCAGCGAGGAAATCATCGGCGACTGGCTGGCCGCGCGCGGCGGGCGCGAGGGCCTCCAGATCGCCACCAAGGCCGCCGGCCCCGGCGATATCCTGCGCCGTCAGGGTTATGACGGCAAGATCCTGCGCCAGACCATCGACGATTCACTGGCGCGGCTGAAAACCGACTATATCGACCTTTACCAGCTGCACTGGCCCGTGCGCGGCAGCTATGCCTTTCGTCAGAACTGGGATTACGACCCCGGCCAGCAGGACAAGGCGCGCACGCTGGACCATATGGCCGATGTGCTCGGCGCCATCGCCGAGGCGCACAAGGCGGGCAAGATCCGCGCCTTTGGCCTGTCGAACGAATCCGCCTGGGGCACCGCGCGCTGGATCGACACCGCCGCGCGTCTGGGCGCCCCGCGCGTCGTCACGATCCAGAACGAATACTCGCTGCTCAACCGGCTTTTCGATACCGATCTGGCCGAACTGGCGGTGAATGAGGACGTGACGCTGCTGGCCTATTCGCCGCTGGCGGCGGGGCTGCTGTCCGGGAAATACCTGCGCGGGGCCGAGCCTGCCGGCAGCCGCGCCGCCGTCGATCGCAGCCATGGCGGCAAGGGCAATCTGGGCGGCCGCCGCACCCGTCGCGCCGAAGAGGCGGTCGCCGCATGGCACAAGCTGGCCGCCGAATTGCGCATCGACCCGATCCATGCCGCGATCAGTTTTACCCGGCAGCGGCCCTTCGCGATAATTCCGATCATTGGCGCGACCGATCTGGCGCAGCTTGATCATATCCTTGCCGGGCTGGATCTGCGGCTGTCCGAGGACGCGCTGCAGCGCATCGCGCAGTTCCACCGCGACCACCCGATGCCCTACTGAGCCCGCCGCCGGGGCCGACGCCACGGAAGCATTGGCAGGACGCCATGCGGCATGCAATCTGCCCCCGACCCGTTCGGAGGAAAACCCATGCTGCCGCCCGTCCTTGCCAATCTGCGCATTCCCGTCGTCGCCTCGCCGATGTTCATCGTCTCGGGGCCGGAACTGGTCATCGCGCAATGCAAGGCCGGCATCGTCGGCAGCTTTCCGGCGCTGAATGCGCGCGAAAAGGACGGTGAGCCGGCGCTGCTGGAGGCATGGCTGACCCGCATCACCGAAGAGCTGGACCGCCACAATCAGACCAATCCCGACCGTCCGGCGGCGCCTTTCGCCGTGAACCAGATCGTGCACCGCTCGAACGCACGGCTTGAGCGGGATATCGAGATCTGCCACCGCCACAAGGTGCCGATCTGGATCACCTCGCTGGGCGCCCGCCCCGAGGTGAACGCCGCCGCCCATGATTGCGGTGGCATCGCGCTGCATGACATCATCAACAATGCCTTTGCGAAAAAGGCCATCGAAAAGGGCGCCGATGGGCTGATCGCGGTCGCGGCGGGCGCCGGCGGCCATGCCGGCCCGCAATCGCCATTTGCACTGATTCAGGAAATCCGCGCATGGTTCGATGGCCCCCTGCTGCTGTCGGGCGCCATTGCCACCGGCCGCGCGGTGCTGGCGGCGCAGGTCATGGGCGCGGATCTGGCCTATATCGGCAGCCCCTTCATCGCCACCAATGAGGCCAATGCCCAGCCCGACTACAAGCGCATGATCGTCGAAAGCGGCGCCATGGATATCGTCACCTCGTCGCTGTTCACCGGCGTGTCGGGGAATTATCTGGCGCCCTCGATCCGCAATGCCGGTCTGGATCCCGACAATCTTGAGCGCGCCGACGCCTCGGCGATGGATTTCAACAGCGCCAAACCCAAGGCATGGAGCCAGATCTGGGGCGCGGGTCAGGGGATCGGTGCCGTGCATGAGGTGGTGCCTGCGGGCGCGCTGGTCGACCGGCTGGCGGGGGAATATGCCGCCGCCAAGGCGGGCGTTGCGGCGATGTGACGGGGCCGGGGCGGACCGGGCCATTCGTGCCCCCGCCCGTTTGTGCTAAAACCGGCGCATGCAGGACGGATCAGGCAGCCGGATCGCGGCATTGCAGCAGAAGATCGGCGGCCGGGCAAAAGCGGCGGGTCGGCCGTTTCTGGTGGTGATCGACGGCCCCAGTGGCGCCGGAAAATCGACGTTGGCGCGGGCATTGGCCGGATGTCTGCCCGCCACCGTGGTCGAGGGGGATGATTTCTTCATCGGCGGCGTCGGTATCCGTGACGAGGATCCCGCCTCGCTAGCCGCGACCTGCATCGACTGGCGCGCGCAAAGGGTGGTTCTTGCGCAGTTGCTCAGCCTCAGGGATGCCGAGTTTCATCCCTTTGACTGGGACAGGTTCGACGGCTCAAGGACGGTTACGGCCAAGCGATTAAGCGCGAACCCCGTCATCATTCTGGAGGGTGTCTATTCAAACCGCCCCGAACTGCGCGATCTTGTCGATTACGCGGTTCTGGTTATGGCATCGAAGCTTTGCCGCAGGCAGCGGCTGATCGCGCGCGGCGAAACGATCGGCCCATGGGAAACCCAGTGGCACAGGGCCGAAGACTGGTATTTCCGCCATCTCGCACCGCCAGACGCGTTCGATTTCATCATCGACGATGCCGATTGCCCGGATCCGTGACAGGCGGTCGCGCAAAACAAAAAGCGCGACCCGACAGGCCGCGCCTTTCCCGTTTCGCCGGACCCCGGTTCCTTAAGAAACCGTCAGCCCCTCGGTCGAGGCAAAGAACATCGCCTGACTGACCGCCGAGCAGACCTGTTCC
>JAGPGI010000187.1 GCA_018056045.1 Paracoccus sp. (in: a-proteobacteria) | reverse complement strand
TCGGGGGCGTATTGCCGGGCCTGCCGGATCACCGTCTCGACGCTGGAAGTGTCAAAGCGGTTCGAGCGCGCGTCGTAATTCGTCGGCGTGGCGACGATGACGAATTCGGCGCCGGTCAGGGCCTCGGCCGCGTCCGAGGTGGCGCGCAGGTTCAGGCTTTGCTCGGCCAGCCATTTCGAGATTTCTGCATCCTCGATGGGCGAGTGGCGGGCGTTGACCTGTGCGACGCGCGTGGCGTTCACATCCAGCGCCACGACCTCATTGTGCTGCGCCAGCAGCACCGCGATGGACATGCCGACATAACCCAGCCCTGCAACAGCAATCGTCATGTGATACCTGCCAATTCTTTACGGTTCCGCCCGGCTTAGCATGGCTTTTGCGGCGGCAGAAGCGTCGAGGCGCTATTTCCAGCCGCTGGGCGCCTGCGGGATCGCCGCGTCCCGCACCTGCCTGAGCAGCGCGATCAGCCCCGCGACCTGATGCGTGGCGGTCATGCGGCCCTTTTCGGCACTGGCCAGATGCGCCTCGCCCACGGTGCCGGCGGGGTTCAGGTCCGAGGATATCCAGCCATAGCTGACCGACCCGGTGGGCGGGATCGCCGCCCCCTCGGCCGAGGATCGGAAATCGCGGGCGGCGCTCATGTCCACGCAACCCGGCTGAAATTCCAGCATCAGCGAGGTTTCGACATCGCCGCCATGGATGCCGAAATCGCGTTCCTGCGCGGAATAGATGCCGTCGGGCAGGCCAAAGCCCATCCATTGGCATTTGACCGCCAGCATTCCCGCCTGCACCCGAAGCTCGCGGGTCAGGATCGAGACCAGATCCAGATTGCCGCCATGGCTGTTGACGATGACGATCTTGCGGATCCCGGCGCGGGCGACCGACAGCCCGATCTGGGTCCATGCCGCCAGAGCGGTGGCGGCGTCCAAGGTCAGCGTGCCGGCGGCCCAGAGATGCTCGGTCGATTTTCCCACCGCCTGCACCGGCAGGATGCGGATATCCAGATCCTCGGGGCAGTCGCGGCGCAGGGCGGCCAGCATGCCCTCGGCGATCATGGTGTCGGTGCCGACGGGCAGGTGGGGCCCGTGCTGTTCGATCGCCGCCGTGGGCAGGATGGCGATGGTGCGCGCAGGATCGATCCCGGCATATTCCGGGGCGCGATACTGGGCCCAGTCAAGGCGGCGGGTCGTCATGGCGGGTCCTTTCACATCGGCGCCAGCAGCCGGTCCATCTTGCGTTCGACATGATCCAGATGCCGCGTCCGGCTGTCCGGGGTCGAGCTGTCCATCAGGTAATGCGCGGCAAAGACGCTGCGCCGGTTCGGCGAACACAGATAGCCCACCCCGCGCAGCAAGGTGCGCTTGCCCGGCGCCCCGATCAGCGAGGTCAGCCAGATGCTGGCGCCGCAGGTGGTAAAGACGCCCAGCCGGGTGATGTGCTGCAAGCCGGGGCGGATGGTTGTGCTTTGCGCATCGGGCATCAGAAAGGCCACCTCGGGCACCATGACCCGGTCCAGCCAACCTTTCAGCATGGCGGGCGGGCCATACCACCAGGTCGGATAGATGAAGATCAGCGTATCGCACCAGCGCAGCGACTCGACATCCCAGGTGACCGTGACGGTGTTCAGCGCCGGGTCCAGATAATCGTGCCATTCCTTCTGGCTCAGCACAGGCTGGAAATTCTCGGCGTAAAGGTTGCGCAGGCGCAGCTCGGCACCCGCCTCGCGCAGCTTGGCGCAGACAAGGCTGCAGATCGCCGCGTTGAAGCTGCCGGGATCGGGGTGGCAATAGACGACCAGCGCACGCATCAGTGTCGCATCCTTGCATAATCATAGGCGCGGGAATAATCCCAGTCCGGCACGTCCCAGGCGATCATCTTGCCGGGATTGAGCAGCCCCTTGGGGTCGGCCTGCCGCTTGAAGTCAAGCTGCCGGGCATCGACGGTCTGGCGGCCGCCCTCCTCAAGCGTATAGCGATGCGGGTTGAAGACCATACAGCCCATATCCTCGTGGATGCGGATGATTTCGTCCAGCCGCGCCTCGGTCGAAAAGCGCACGAGGGTCAGGCCGGCCGCGGTCATGACGCCGGTTTCGCGCAGGAATTCCAGATGCTGGATCAGCTCGTCGCCGAAACGGGCACGGATGGCATCGACCTTGTCCAGAAGGTCCGGCCCGGCATAGCGCACCTGCAGATAGGTGATCGAAGGGTCCACCTTCAGCGCCCGCAGGGTGGTGTGGTTCCAGCCGTATTCATAGGCCGGGCCGGGGTCGCGCGCCCAGTCATGGGCGTCAGAGCGATAGATCAGCCTTGCCCCCGGTTCATGGGACAGGAATGACAGGAAACCGTCCATGGAATGGGGCGCGACCATCAGCGCGATGACGCTGTCCTGATCGCCGACATGGCCCCGGAAACGCTGGAAATAGCGCGCGGCGACCGGCGCCTCGCAGACCGTGGCCAGTTTCAGCAGGATGCCGTCCTGCAGCGCCAGCGCATGGGTCAGCGCGGCGGCGCGGGTAAAGTCGTCCAGCGTCAGAAAGACATGGACCCAGTCATAGGCGGGGGCCAGCGGCATCTCGATTTCGGTCACCACGCCATTGGTGCCGTAGGCGTGGCTGACGCGGGCCAGATCCCTGCCGGTGAAATCAAGGATGCGGGGCCGGGCCTCCATCGTGGCGACGCGGATGCGCAGGATATTGCCGTAGTCGCGCAGCATCCCCCAGCGAACCGAGCCGACGCCCCCCGACCCCCCGCAGATGAAGCCGCCGATCGTCGCCGTCCCGGCGGTCGAGGGGAACATGCGCAATTCCTGCCCGGACTGGTCGCGGGTGATGCGGTCCAGCTCGCGGATGATGGTGCCGGGCTGGGTCACGACGCGGCCGGGACTGATCTCCAGCACCTTGTCCATGTTCTGCATATGCAAGACGCAGCCCCCGGCCAGCGGCATGGCCTGTCCGTAATTCCCGGTCCCCGAGCCGCGCACCGTCACCGGCACGTCATGGGCGTGGCAGGCGGCCAGAACCTCGATCACCTCGTCCTGGGTTTTCGGCATGACCACGAAATCCGCGCTGAGATGGTCCAGCCGATCCTTGAGAACCGGCGAATACCAGAAGAAATCGCGGCTTTTCGCCCGCACGGCGGCGGGATTGTCGTCCAGATCAATATGCGTCAAAGCGGCCTTGGCGGCGGCGATATCCATGGGTCACCTCATCAGGTGGTCAAGTTCGGCATAGTCGGGCAGGCTCCGGTCGATCTGGCGCCCCGCGCGCAGCACGATCCGGTCGGATTGCGGGCGGGCGAACAGTTCGGACCAGTTCCGGGCGCGGCAGATCACCAGATCGGCGGGCGCACCGGGGGCAAGGCCGGGCGCGGCAAATCCGCAGGCGCGGGCCGGGTTGGTCAGAAAGGCCCTGGGCCAGTCGGCGCGGGAATGGTCCAGATGCGCAATGCGGGTCGCCTCGCGCATGACCTCAAGCATGTCCAGATCCCCGTAAGCATAGAACGGATCGCGGGTATTGTCCGAGGCGAAGCTGACATTGATCCCGCGCGCCGCCATTTCATGGACCAATGTCACGCCGCGCCAGCGGGGCGTGCGCCCGGCCTGACGGTCCTGCAGATAAAGGTTGCACATCGGCAGGCTGACGACATGGATCCCGGCGCGGGCGACCAGATCCAGCGTATGCAGCCATTCCGCATCCGGCTGCACCGCCAGCGAACAGCAATGCCCGACCGTGACTGGCGCGTCAAAGCCGGTCTCGAGCACGGTTTCGGCGATGACGCGCAGACTGGCGGCCTCGGGGTCGCCCGTCTCATCGACGTGGAAATCGGCATCAAGGCCCCTTTGCCCGGCATGGGCAAAGAAGGTCCGCAGCCGGTCGTGCAACCGTGCGTCGGGAAATGTCACGCAGCCCAGAACGCCCCGGCTTTCGGCGACCAGATCGGCCAGATCGGCGAATTCGCCGCCGCCCTCCGGGTCGATGCGGTCGATCAGCGTCAGGCAGGCGGCCTGCAATGCGATCCGACCGGCCCATTCGTCGCGCAACCGGGTAAATTCGGGAAAGCTGATCCGGCCCTGCAATGCGATGCTGTCCAGATGTGTGCGGATGGCGCTGGTGCCATGGGCATATGCGCAGCGCAGGGCGAAATCCATCCGTGTGCGGACATCCGGGCCGGACCAGTTGGCGATCCGGTCGGCCTCGACCGTCGACAGCGCGCCGTCGAACGTGCCATCGGGATTGGGTGCGCGGGGCCAGATATGGCCCTTGTCCAGATGGGTATGCATGTCGACGAAGGTCGGAAAGACCATTGCCCCGGCCATGTCGAGCTGCGGCAGATCGGGCGCGGGGTCCACGATGCGCCCGCCGCGCAGGCTGATCGAGATGGTTTGCAGATCGCCCGTTTCCCCGATCAGGCAGGCCGGGGCGGTCAGGTTGTTCAGGGTCAGGTCACCGCTGGGCAGAACGCGAAAATCCAAGCCGTCAACTTTCCCTTTTCAATGCGCTTTCGTGCCAGTGTCGCAGCGCCAGATGCGAAATCAGCGACAGCACGGCGAAAATCAGCACCCCCAAAGCGGCGATCAGCGCAAGGGCCGCGAACATGCGCGGGATGTTCAGGCGATACCCCGCCTCAAGGATGCGAAAGGCCAGCCCGGTGCCGATCCCGGCCGTGCCCGCGACATATTCCGCCACCACCGCGCCGATCAGCGACAGCCCGCCCGCGATCCGCAAGCCGCCAAGGAAATAGGGCAGGGCCGAGGGCAGTTGCAGGTGGATCAGCCTTTGCCAGCGGCTGGCACCATAGATGCGGTAAAGATCGGCCAGATTGCGATCGACCGAGCGCAGCCCCAGCGAGGTATTGGACAGGATCGGGAAGAAGGCCACGATCCAGGCGCATAAGAGCAGGCCCACGGTGCGGTTTTCGACATAGATGAAGATCAGGGGCGCGATCGCCACCACCGGCGTCACCTGCAAGACCACTGCAAAGGGATAGAATGACATCTCGGCCCAGCGTGACAGGCTGAAGATCACCGCAAGGCCGACGCCGCCGATCACCGCCACCGCCAGTGCCATCATGGCGATTTTCAGCGTGACCCATGTGGCGGGGCCAAGGATCGCCCAGTCCTTGACCAGCGTCTGCGCCACCAGGCCGGGGCCGGGCAGGATGTAATGCGGGATCTGGTTCCAGACCACGATCCGGTCCCAGATCACCAGTGCCGCGACGATGGTCAGGGCCGGCATCAGCCAGCGGCCGATCCGCTCTGCGCGGGCGCGGCGCAGGCGGGCGGTTTCCTCGGCGTCCAAAGCTTCGGTCATGCGTCACCTGTGGCACGGGACAAGGCGGCCGAGACCGCGCGGCATTGCGCGGCATAATCGGCCGAGGTGCGGAATTCCTCGTCCCGGCGGGGGGCGGGGACGGTCAGTTCCTCGGCCACGCGGCCGGGGCGGGGGGCCATGACCACGATGCGGTCCGACAGATAGACGCTTTCAAAGACCGAATGGGTGACAAAGATCACCGTGCAGCCCAGCCGGTTGCGCAGCGCCAGCAGGTCGTCATTCATCTTGTTGCGGGTGATTTCGTCCAGCGCGGCGAAGGGTTCGTCCATCAGGATCAGCCGGGGTTGCGTCACCAGCGCCCGGGCGATGGAGACGCGCATTTTCATCCCGCCCGACAGCTCGCGCGGATAGGCATTGGCAAAACTGCCCAAGCCCACCATTTCCAGCGCCTGCGCGATGCGGGGGCGGGCGTCGGGCAGGCTTTCGCCCCTCAGCCGCAGCGGCAGCCAGACGTTCTTTTCCACCGTCGCCCATGGCATCAGGGTCGGTTCCTGAAAGACCACGCCCAGATCGCCGCTGTCATGCCTGCCC
>JAGPGI010000186.1 GCA_018056045.1 Paracoccus sp. (in: a-proteobacteria) | reverse complement strand
GTGCCGCCGCGGACCGTGTCGTCGCCGCCATCGGCGACCATGAAATCGTTGCCGTCACCCCCGTCCAGCAAGTCGTTGCCGCTGCCGCCATAGACGGTGTCGGCGTCGAGACCGGCATAGATCGAGTCGTTGCCGCCTTCGCCCATCAGCGAATCATTTCCCTCGGCGCCGTAGAGAATGTCATTGCCGGAACCGCCGCGCATCGAGTCATGGCCGCCATGGGCCAGAAGCACGTCATGCCCGTCGCGGCCGCTCAGGGTGTCATTTCCGGACATTCCCAGCATCCAGTCATTGCCCTGATCCCCGTCGAGAATGTCGTTGCCGGTCCCGCCATCCATGCGGTCATTGCCGATCCCGCCATAAAGCGTGTCATTGCCCGAACCGCCATCGAGCGTGTCGTCGCCGGCCGCGGCATACATCCAGTCATTGCCGTCACCGCCGGTCATTGTGTCCTGACCCTGGTTCGCGTTCATCGTGTCGTTGCCGGCGCCACCGCTGAGCGTGTCATTGCCCCCGCCGGTGTGCAGCAGGTCATTGCCATTGGCGGCCCAGAGCGCGTTGTGACCGATCAGATCGGTCATGTGGTCGTCGCCTTCCTCGCCGACCAGCACATCGTTGCCGGCATCGCCCAGGATGGTGTCGTTGCCCGACCCGCCATACAGGCCATCATTGCCGCCATTGCCAACCAGCCGGTCGTCGCCCGCATGGCCGCGGATGATGTCGACATCATCCCCGCCATGCAGCGTGTCGTTGCCGCTGCCACCGCTGAGCGTGTCCCTGCCCGCGCCGCCGTTCAGGAAATCGGCGCCGTCCCCCCCCAATAGCTGGTCGTTGCCCCCCAGCCCGGTGATCGCAGAGCCATAGGCTCCGGCGATCAGCGTGTCATGTCCATAGGTGCCGAGAATGTTCGTGCGCATGTTCGGCGTACCGTAATGGGCGACCGGAAACAGCGAATTGTCAAAATAGCTGGCCTGCAGGGTCTGGCCGTCGGCGGTCTTGATCACGATGGTGGTGTTGCCGAACTGGATCTTGATGCCATCGGCCTGCGGACGGAACTCCAACTGCCAGATCGAGCGGATCATCCCCAGCAGGGAAAGGTCCAGCGCGTCCTCGCCCGGGGTGAAATCCGTGATGATGATATGGCCATTGACCTCGCGGGCCACGAAGGTATCGGCACCGGCACCGCCCACCATGGTCAGGGCCGTATAGCCGGCGATCAGGATGTCGTCGCCAGCACCGCCGACCAGCGCGCGCGTGGCCGGACCGCCCAGCATCATGTCATTGCCCGAGGTGCCGTCCTGCCGCCCCTCGCCCGTGACGCTGGTGATGCCGATCTGGCCCGGGTCAAAGACGAGTTGCGTGATCCCCCGTTCCGTCTGCGATGCGACGAACAGCACGATCTGGCCGTCGATCACCTCGGCCGTAAGTGCCGAGACATCGGCCATGGCGCGGTCATCGGCATCCGCCAGCGTGACGAGATGCAGAAGCCGGCCGTCGGGCGTGAGGGTAAAGACGCTGATCCCGTCATCGCCACCGCCCACGAAAACAAAGGCGCGCCCGTTTATGGTCACTGAATCCAGCGCCGTCGCCCCGCGAAAGCGTGTCGTCAGTTCGTCGATGATGTGATCAGAGGGCAGCAATTCGCCCGAATAGGTCAGCCGCAATGTCGTCAGTGACGAGCTTTGCGCCGAGGCCACGACCACATAGGTGACGCTGCCAACCGTCACCGTGGTCAGATGCGACGGCTGGTTCAGGCCCAACCCGCGATCCGCCCACAGCATCGTTGCGCCGCCGGCCGTGCCATTGGCGTTCAGCATCTGCGCCGCGACATAGTTCCCCAGCGCCGAGACCGAGACCATGAAGCTGCGGTCGGCCAGCCTGACCACCTCCATGTCGCTGATCTCGGTCCCCGGCATGCCGTCGCCCCAGGGCAGTTGCGAGCGGCCGACAAAGCTGACCGCCCCGTTCTCGCCGACCCGCCAGGTGTCGAAGGCGGTCTGGCCATTGCGCACCGAATACAGGAACTCGCCCTGCGGCGTATCGAACTGGCCGAGCAGGATCACATCGCCGGCAAGCCGGTTCATGCCCTGCAACTGCGCAACGGCGCCAAAACCGCCGCCGGAATTGAGCAGCGTTCCCAGCCCCATGCCGTTGATCAGACCCGCCCCGAACAACGCCGGCTCGCCTCCCAGCTCGACCAGCGCGACCGTCGGCGAGCCGGCATAGCTGGTCCAGCTTGAATGTGGCCGGCTGTCGATCATCTGGATCGGCTGCAGCGGCGAATTGAAGGCAAAGGCAGCGAAACCGCCTCCGATATGCGTGATACTATAGAGCATATACCCGGACTGGCCCGCAGAGGTCTGCAGGTCCGTGATATTGCTCACCAGACTGGCGTTGGGCCCGAAATAGGTCGCGACATGGCTATAGCGGAGCATGGCATGATATCACTGTTGTTCGCAGGTCTTGAGGCAGGGTTACGTTCGGCTGCTTAAGAAAACCCTTACCCGCCGGGGCAAGTCACACCCTATTCCCGGCGCATTTTATCCGTTTCGGGAACGCCTCGCCCGACCGGGCGCAATCCCGCGCGACGCTTGTGCCCGCCCCCAAGTTCATTCATACGCTGTGACGCGTGACTCAAATCCGATTGATGAAAATGCAGATAGACAAGACCTCGCTTCCAGGCGTTCTGGTCATCGTCCCGAAGCGTATCGGCGATGCCCGGGGCTTTTTCTCTGAAAGCTGGAACCGCAAGACACTGCATGCCGCCGGGCTGGATCTGCCTGAATTCGTGCAGGACAACCACTCGATGTCGGCTGCGGTGGGCACGCTGCGCGGGCTGCATTTCCAGTCGCCGCCCCACGCGCAGGGCAAGCTGGTGCGCTGCGGACGCGGCAGGCTGTTCGATGTCGCGGTCGATATCCGCAAGGGCAGCCCGAGCTATGGTCAGTGGTACGGGGCCGAGCTGTCCTTTGAAAATGCCCGCCAGCTCTGGATCCCGGCCGGCTTTCTGCACGGTTTCGTGACCCGCGAACCCGACACGGAAATCGTCTATAAATGTACCGATCATTATGCGCAGGAATGCGATGGCGGTGTCGCATGGGACAGTGTCGGCATCGATTGGGGCCTTCAGGGCACGCCGCTGCTGTCGGCAAAAGACAGTGGCGCGACCGCACTGGCCGATTTCGACAGCCCCTTCACCTATGAGGGGCCATTTGATTACGAGGCAAGGCTATGAAGATTCTGGTTACGGGCGGTGCGGGCTTTATCGGCTCGGCCGTGGTCCGGCTTGCGGTGCGCCGCGGCCACGAGATCGTCAATCTGGACGCGCTGACCTATGCCGCGAACCTCGAAAACGTCGCTTCGGTCTCGAACAGCCCGCTTTACAGCTTTGAGCAGGCCGATATCCGCGACCGCGCCGCGCTGGACCGGGTGCTGGATCAGCACAAGCCAGACGCGGTCATGCATCTGGCCGCCGAAAGCCATGTCGATCGCTCGATCGACGGGCCGGGCGCGTTCATCGAAACCAACGTGACCGGCACCTATAACCTGCTCGAGGCCACGCGCGCCTATTGGACCCGCGCCGGCAAGCCCGAAGGTTTCCGCTTTCATCACATCTCGACCGACGAGGTCTTCGGTTCGCTGGGCGAGACGGGGCAGTTCACCGAGGACACCCCCTATGACCCGCGCAGCCCCTATTCGGCCAGCAAGGCTGCGTCGGACCATCTGGTGCGGGCCTGGCACGAAACCTATGGCCTGCCGGTGGTGCTGACCAATTGCTCGAACAATTACGGGCCGTTCCATTTCCCCGAAAAGCTGGTGCCGGTGGTGATCCTGAACGCGCTTCATGGCCGTCCGATCCCGGTTTACGGCGATGGCGGCAATGTCCGTGACTGGCTCTATGTCGAGGATCACGCCGATGCGCTGCTCTTGGTGCTGGAAAAGGGCGAGCTGGGCCGCAGCTACAATATCGGCGGCGAGAACGAGGCGAAGAACATCGACCTCGTGCGCACCATCTGCGCCGAGATGGACCGGCTGCGCCCCGAAAACGCGCCGCATGACCGGCTGATTACCTTTGTCACCGACCGTCCCGGCCATGACCGCCGCTATGCGATCGACCCCGACCGCATCCGCAACGAGCTGGGCTGGCGTCCCTCGGTCACGGTCGAGGAAGGGCTGCGCCGCACCGTCGAATGGTATCTGGACAATCAGGACTGGTGGCGCCCGCTGCTCGAGCGCGAGGGCGTCGGCCAAAGGCTGGGCAAGGCATGAACGGCCTTCTGGTCTTCGGCCGGACCGGACAGGTGGCGCGCGAGCTTGCGCGCCTAGCCCCCGAGGCACGGTTTCTGGGCCGGGACGAGGCTGACCTCAGCGATCCGGATGCCTGCGCGCGCGCCATCCGCGAATCCGGCTGCCAGGCGGTGATCAACGCGGCCGCCTATACGGCCGTCGACCGCGCCGAAACCGAACCCGATCTGGCAGGGCAGATCAATGCCGCCGCACCCGCCGCGATGGCCAGCGCCGCCGCCGGGCTGCGCATCCCTTTTGTCCATATCTCGACCGATTACGTCTTTGACGGCTCGGGCGACCAGCCCTGGGTCGAGACCGACCCGACCGGCCCCCTTGGCGTCTATGGCGCCAGCAAGCTTGACGGCGAGCGGGGCATCGCCGCCGCCGGCGGCCAATGGGCGGTGCTGCGCACGTCATGGGTATTTTCGGCCCATGGCGCGAATTTCGTGAAAACCATGCTGCGACTGGGCGCCGAGCGCGACGAGCTGCGCGTCGTCGCCGACCAGCATGGCGGGCCGACCCCGGCCGCCGATATCGCCTCGGCCTGCCTGACCATGGCCCAGGCGATGCGCGCCGAGCCGGCCCTTGGCGGCGTCTATCACTTTTCCGGCGCGGCGGACACGAATTGGGCCGGCTTCGCGCGTGAGATCATGGCGCAGGCCGGGCTTGCCTGCCGCGTCACGGATATTGCAAGTTCGGACTATCCCACCCCGGCGCGACGCCCGATGAACTCGCGTCTGGACTGTTCCGCCATCCGGCGTGATTTCGGCATTTCCCGCCCGGACTGGCGTGCCGGTCTCGCCCAAGTGTTGTTGGAGTTGACGTCATGACCAATCCCGCAAGGACCGTCGCAAGTGCCACCGGGCGCAAGGGCATCATTCTGGCCGGCGGCTCGGGCACGCGGCTTTACCCGATCACCATGGGCGTCTCCAAGCAGCTTTTGCCGATCTATGACAAGCCGATGATCTACTACCCGATCTCGGTGCTGATGCTGGCCGGCATCCGCGAGATCGCCATCATCACCACGCCCGAGGATCAGGAACAGTTCCGCCGCCTGCTGGGTGACGGCACGCAATGGGGCCTGAGCTTTGAGTATATCGTCCAGCCATCGCCGGACGGGCTGGCGCAGGCCTATATTCTGGCAGAGGATTTTCTGGCCGGTGCGCCTTCGGCCATGGTTCTGGGCGACAATATCTTCTTCGGCCACGGCCTGCCGCAATTGCTGGAAGCCGCCGACCGCCGGCCACAGGGCGGCACCGTCTTCGGCTATCGCGTGGCCGACCCGGAACGCTATGGCGTCGTGGCCTTTGACGGCAACGGCACCGTGAACGCGATCATCGAAAAACCCGAGAAGCCGCCGTCGGATTACGCGGTGACCGGGCTTTATTTCCTTGATGGCAGTGCGCCCGAGCGGGCGCGGCGGGTCGAGCCCTCGGCGCGGGGCGAGCTTGAGATCACCACGCTTCTGGAAACCTATCTGCACGATGGTGAGCTGACCGTCGAGCGCATGGGCCGTGGCTTTGCCTGGCTGGATACCGGGACCCATGCAAGCCTGCTGGATGCCGGGAACTTTGTCCGCACACTTGAGC
>JAGPGI010000185.1 GCA_018056045.1 Paracoccus sp. (in: a-proteobacteria) | reverse complement strand
TGACCATGGGCAACCCCGCCTCATGCGCGATGGTGGCAAGCTCCGGGGCCGGCACCTCTTTGGTAAAGCCCTCGATGCGGTAATTCGAGGTATGGACCTTCATCAGCAGGCCGGTCTCGGGGCCGATGGCCTCGCGATAGTCTTTGGCGTGGGTGCGGTTGGTGGTGCCCACCTCGCGCAAGCGGCAGCCGGCCTGTTCCATGATCGCGGGCATGCGGAAGGCGCCGCCGATCTCGATCAGCTCGCCGCGCGACACCACGGCTTCGCGCCCACGGGCCAGCGTGTTCAGCACGATCAGCACCGCCGAGGCGTTGTTATTGACGACGGTCGCGTCCTCGGCCCCGGTCAGTTCGCACAAAAGGCCGCGCAGATGGCTGTCGCGTTCGCCGCGCCCGCCGCTGTCCAGATCGAATTCCAGCGCCGCCGGGGCCCGCATGGCGGCGGTGGCGGCGGAAATCGCCTCATCGGCCAGCAGCGCGCGGCCCAGATTGGTATGCAGGACTGTGCCGGTCAGGTTCAGGACCGGGCGCAGGGCCGAGCGCGCCTGATCGGCCAGCACATTGCCGACCGCGCGCAGGATGGCGGCGGCGTCGGGCAGGGGTTGCGGCGGGTCGCGCCGGATCTCGGCCAGCGCGGTCCGCAGCGCCTCGGTCACCGAGGCGCGGCCATGGGCGTCGATCAGCGCCCCGCATTCGCCCAAAAGTCGATCCACCGAGGGAAGCGCGCGCAGCCCGCTCATTCAATAGCCCGCAAGAAAGGGGTTAAAGCCGCCGCGCGCCCATTCGGTTTCGCGCATCATCAGATCAAGCCCAAGGCTCGCGACATCGTCGGCGATGGGCTCCAGCGTCGGATTCTTGTTCTGATACATGATCTTGACCCATTTGCCGCATTCGCGGCAGCATTCGGCCTTGATCGTCGCCTCGTCGGTTTCGACCGAGCGATAGGTGATGCCCTTGGTCGAGCCGCAGCAGGTGCACTTCACCCGCACCTCGTTCCACAGCGTCTGGCAGGTGGCGCAAGAGCAATAGCGCGCGCCCTCGGCCCCCATATTTTCGGTCACCATCGAGGCGACAGGGCGTCCGCCGCAAGCCGGACAGGTGCCGATGCGGATCGGGACCAGACGGTCGGCCGGCAGCGTCGCGGCCAGCATCGCGGCATGAACCTGCAGCGCCGCAGCGGCAAAAAGATGCGGGGCGACACTGTCCTCGGGGATGGTGTCGGTCAGGACATTGGTCATCACCCAGTCGCGATCCGCAGGCGCGGCCTCGCGCAGTGCGACCAGCGCCAGTCGCGCGGGTTCGGGCATCTCAAGACCCGCCAGCTTTTCAATAAGCCGGTCCAGCGCCTGCGCAAGACCCGCGCGCATGGCATTGCGGTCCATGGGCGGCATGCGATGGGCGCGGGCTTGCTCGATATGCTCGGCAGGCAGAGGGTCGGGCGCGAGCAATTCCCGGACCAGCGCCTCCTGCGCGCGGCAGATTCCGGCCAGAAAGCGCAGATAGGGCGCCAGATTGGCGTTATACCCGGCCAGAAACTCCAGCCGCGCGGCGCGGGTGGCAAAGATCGTTCCCGGATCGGGTAGGCGCGCCAAGGGAACCTTGGCCACGCCGCCGATCATCGAAGGGTCGGGTTGCAGTGTCGAGGTCATCGCGTCCTTTGGGCCGACCGGCCACCTGAATGGGCTACCGAATGGGGTGGAGCGCTACTCTGCCGGGCCGCGCCCCTCGCGTCCAGCCAGTTCGCGCAGCCATTTGCGATGGTGCCGCCACGCCCAGCCGCCGGTCACCGTGCCGCGCGTCATGGCGCGGATGGTGCCCCGGGTCCAGATCGCCGCATAGACATGCAGGATAAAGGTCAGGATGATCAGCACCGCTGCCAGCGAGTGCCCAAGAACCGCCCAGCGTCGCGCCGGAATCGAGACCAGATCCGGGAAATATTGCTGCCAGATCATCACGCCCGTCACGATCAGCACCACGATCAGCGCCGCCATCGCCCAGAAGATGAATTTCTGCCCGGCATTGTATTTGCCAAGCTCGGGCAGCTTTTCCTCGTTCCCTTTCACCACCTCGCCGATGTTTTCGACCCAGGTTACATCCTCGGGCTTGGGCAGATTCAGCCGCCAGAGCTGCAAAAACAGCACGAGGAAGCTGAAGAACAGCAGAATGCCCACGAACGGGTGCAGCCAGCGCGTGGTCTGGCCGCCCCCGAACAGGCCGGTCAGGAAGTAGAGATAGGGCGAAAACAACGCCATGCCGGACAGCAAAAGCACGATCAGGCTGATCGCGGTGACCCAGTGATTGATCCGGGTAAAGCCGCGATAGCGGCTGACGATGACCGGATCGTCGCTTTCGATCCGGTCGCCGGGCTGTGAATAGTAACGCTTGGCCATCACACTTTTCCCGTCCTGTCCGAAGCTTCGGGGGTGCTGCGCTCGACCAGCTCTTCGGCCTCCAGATCATCCTCGGCGGTGACCTTGTTGCCGCGCGCCAAAAGGCCGTGCAGGACCGAGCCGACGGCAGCCAGGCCGATGGCGGCAAGGCCGACGGTCTTGGTCACGCCCTTCCAGCTTTCCACCACGCCCGAGATCTTGGGATCGGCGGGAAGGTTGGAATAAAGCTGCGGCTTGTCGGCATGCTGCAGCACATAGAACACATGCGTGCCGCCGACGCCCTGCGGGTCATAGATGCCGGCATTGTCATAGCCGCGCGATTTCAGATCCTCGACCCGGGCCTCGGCATGGGTGACCATGTCCTCCTTGGTGCCAAAGACGATGGCCTGGGTCGGGCAGGCCTTGGCGCAGGCCGGACCTTGTCCCACCGCCACCCGGTCCGAGCATAGCGTGCATTTATAGCTGACATGCTTGGTCTGGCTGACGCGCGGGATGTCGAAGGGACAGCCGGTCACGCAATAGCCGCAGCCGATGCAGTTCTCGTGGATGAAGTCCACGATGCCGTTGGAATACTGCACGATGGCGCCGGGCGCCGGGCAAGCCTTGAGGCAGCCCGGATCCTCGCAATGCATGCAGCCATCCTTGCGGATCAGCCATTCGAAATCCCCGGTCTCGGGGTTTTCGTATTCGTTGAACCGCATCAGCGTGAACATCTGGTCCGACAGGTCGGCCGGGTTCTGATACGAGCCGGTGTTGAAGCCGATCTCGGGATGGGTGTCGTTCCATTCGGCGCAGGCCGACTGGCAGGCCTTGCAGCCGATGCATTTCGAAACGTCGATCAGCTTGGCGACCGGCGTCAGCTCGCGTGTCGGCGGGGGCAGGTCGGGCATGGCCGAGGCGCGCACGACATCGCCCGGCCCCAGATTGACCGGCATCGGCTGGATCGGCGGGTTCGAAACCGCCGTGCGCGGGCTGTCGAGATTGGGATCCGTGGTCACGATACCGCCTCCCCGCTGATGGGTTCGATATTCACGAGGAACGCCTTGAACTCCGGCGTTTCCACGTTCGCATCGCCGACAAAGGGCGTCAGGCTGTTCGGCCCCCAGCCCTTGCGGGCGGCGCCCATAAAGCCCCAGTGCAGCGGGATGCCGATGCAATGGACGGTCTTGTCACCGCATTGCATGGGCTTGATCCGCCCGGTGACCAGCGCCTTGGCCTTGACCGATCCGCGCTTGGACCAGACCCGCACCCAGCCGCCCTTTTGAATGCCCTTTTCGGCGGCCAGCTCGGCGCTGATCTCGACGAAGAATTCGGGCTGCAGGGCCGAGTTGATGCGGTTGTGCTTGGTCCAATAGTGGAAATGTTCGGTCAGACGATACGAGGTCGCAACGAACGGAAACTCGTCGCTGGTGGCGAATTGCGCCGCATCGTCGGCAAAGACCCGCGCCACCGGATTGCCCCGCAGTTCCGGGTTGAAGACGTTGGCGATGGGGCTTTCGAACGGCTCCATATGCGTCGGGAATGGCCCGTCGCGCATCATGGCCCGCGTGAACAGCCGCGAGACCCCTTCGGGGTTCATGATGAAGGGGCCGACCTCTTCGGGTTTCGCGGTGGGGGAAATGTCGGGCACGTCATAGCCGGTCCATTTCTCGCCGTTCCACTCGATCAGCTTGCGGGTCGGATCCCAGGGCTTGCCCTGCATGTCCGCCGAGGCGCGGTTGTAAAGAATGCGCCGGTTCATCGGCCAGGCATAGGTCCAACCCAGATAGGCGCCGGTATCGTCGGGATCGGCATTGTCCCGGCGCGCCATCATGTTGCCGTCCTCGTTCCACGACCCCGAGAAGATCCAGCACCCGGCCATGGTCGAGCCGTCGTCGCGCAGCTGGCTGAAATTCAGCACCTGCTTGCCCTTGGCTGCCAGCAGCCTGGTCGGATCCTTGAGGTCATAGACATCCTCAAGCGCCCGGCCGTTGAGTTCCTTGGCCAGTTCCTCGGCCGAGGGCTCATCGGGGTCGGTATAGTCCCAGGTCAGGTTCAGGATCGGGTCGGGGAACACCCCGCCCTCGTCCTGATAGAGCTTTTTCACGCGGTTGAAGATGCCCGCCATGATCCGGGTGTCGCGCTGCGCCTGACCGGGAGGGGTCCCGGCGGCCCAGTGCCATTGCATCCAGCGGCCCGAATTCACCAGCGAGCCGTCATCCTCGGCAAAGCTGGTGGTGGGCAGCTCGATCACCTCGGTCTGGATCGAGGCGCTGTCCACGTCGTTATGTTCGCCGTGGTTTTCCCAGAAATGCGCGGTTTCCGTCTCCAGCGGGTCCATGACGACCAGAAGCTTCAGCTTGCTGAGCGCCGAGGTCAGCTTGGCACGGTTCGGGAAGGACAGAAGCGGGTTGAAGCCCTGACAGAAATACAGGTTCACCTGCCCCTTATCCATCATCTCGAACATGCGCAGGATGTCGTAATTCGGGACATCAAGCTTGGGCAGATAGTCGAATGCCCAGTCGTTTCCGGCGGTGGCGGCAGGGCCCCACATCGCTTTCAGGAAACTGACCATGAACTTCTGATAGTTCTGCCAATAGCTGGTCTGGCCCGGACGCAGGGGCTTGAACCCCTTGGTGGACATATAGGTGGTCCAGTCCTTGTCCTTTTCCGTGGGCATGTTCAGATAGCCCGGGATCAGGTTCGACATCAGCCCGACATCGGTCAGACCCTGAATGTTGGAATGCCCGCGCAGCGCGTTCATGCCGCCGCCGCGCACGCCGATATTGCCCAGAACCAGCTGCAGCATGGCCATGCCGCGGATGTTCTGCGACCCCTTGGAATGCTGGGTCCAGCCCAGTGCATACATCGAGGTCATGGTCTTGTCGGGCGCCGAGCATTCGCCGATCATTTCTGCGATATGCAGGAACCGGTCCTTGGGCGTGCCGCAGACCTGTTCGACCAGCTCGGGTGTATAGCGCGAGACATGCTCTTTCAGCAGGCTCCAGACGCAGCGGGGATGGGTCAGCGTCATGTCGACCTGGGCAAAGCCGTCCTCGCCCACGACATAGTCCCAGCTTGACTTGTCATAGTCGCGCTTTTCGGCGTCATAGCCGGTGAACAGCCCGTCGCTCCAGCCGAATTCGTCCTTTACGATAAAGGCCGCATTGGTGAAGTTCTTGACGTATTCCCACTGCACCTTGTCGTTCTGGATCATCCAGTTGATCGTCGCCATCAGGAAGACGATATCGCTGCCCGGCCGGATCGGGGCATAGTAATCCGACACGGCGGCTGTCCGCGTGAAGCGGGGATCGACCACGATCAGCTTGGCACCCCGATGGGCCTTGGCCTCGGTCACCCATTTGAAGCCACAGGGATGCGCCTCGGCGGCATTGCCGCCCATGACGACCACAAGGTCAGTATTCTTGATGTCGGTCCACGAATTGGTCATCGCGCCGCGACCGAACGTTGGGGCCAAACTGGCCACCGTGGGTCCGTGTCAAACGCGTGCCTGATTGTCGAAGCCGACGATCCCCATGGAACGGACCACCTTATAGG
>JAGPGI010000184.1 GCA_018056045.1 Paracoccus sp. (in: a-proteobacteria) | reverse complement strand
GGGCATGAAAAAAGCCGCCCCCAGGGGCGGCTTTTTCCGAATTCGCGACCAGCCACAGGGGGCCGGATATGCGGGATCAGACCTGATCCAGCGCCTCGATGGCCTTTTCCAGTTCGTCCTTGCTGATCGACTTGTCCGAGACCTTGGCCCCTTCGACGATGTGATCGACGACCTTGTCCTCGAAGATCGGAGCGCGCAGCTGCTGCTGGGCCTGCGGGTTCTTCTGGATGAACTCGAAGAAGGCGCGTTCCTGACCCGGATACTGACGGGCCTGTTGCAACACGGCCTGGGTCATTTCCTGATCGGAAACGGTGATCTCGGCTTTCTGGCCGATTTCAGCCAGCAGCAGGCCCAGACGCACGCGGCGCTCAGCCAGCGACTTGTGCTCGTCCGTCGGCTCGATCTCGCCATGGTTATGGCCGTGATCTTCGGGGTGTTCTTCGTGGTAAAGCTGGTGCGCGATCTGATGCGCCTCGGCCTCGACCAGCGATTCGGGCAGGTCGAACTTGACCAGCGCATCGAGCTTGTCCAGCAGACCACGCTTGAGAACCTGACGCGCCGCGCCCTTGTATTCGGCCTCGAGACGGCCACGGATCTGGGTCTTCAGCGCGTCGAGGCTTTCGGCGCCGAATTTCTTCGCCAGCTCGTCATCCAGTTCAGCCGCTTTCGGGGCTTTCACGGCCTTGACGGTGGTTTCAAAGATCGCGTCCTTGCCGGCCAGCGCCGGGTGGCCGTAATCCTCGGGGAATTTCACCTCGACCTTGATCTCGTCGCCGGCTTTCGCGCCGGTCAGCTGGTCCTCGAAGCCGGGGATGAAGCTGCCCGAACCCAGCACCAGCGGGTAATCCTCGGCCGAGCCGCCCTCGAAGGCTTCGCCATCGACCATGCCCTTGAAGTCGATGACGACCTGATCGCCGGCTTTCGACTTGGTGCCCTTCTTGCGGTCCTCGAAGGACTGGGCGTTCTTGGCGAGGTTTTCCAGCGCCTCGTTCACCTGCTCGTCGCTGGCCTCGACGACCAGACGCTCCAGCTCGACGCCCGACAGGTCGGCCTCGGGGATCACGGGCAGTGCCTCATAGGCGACGGTGACGACGACATCGTCGCCCTCTTTCCAGGTCTCGCCATTGACCATCTCGATCTGCGGCTGCAGGGCCGGACGGTCGCCGGTCTTTTCCAGATGGTCGCGCATCGCCTTGTCGATGGCTTCCTGCATGGCATCGCCCAGAATGCGCTGGCCGAACTGCTTTTTCAGCAGCGCCATCGGCACCTTGCCCTTGCGAAAGCCCTTCATTTCGACTTCGGGCTGGGCTTCTTTCAGCTTGGCATCGACCTGCGCCGCGAGATCGGCGGCGGGCAGGGTGAACTCATAGCCGCGCTTCAGCCCGTCGTTCTGGGTTTCCTTGACCTGCATGTGTGTTCCTTCATCCATCCTAGCTGCGGGCAGACGCGCATCGCGCCCCTGAGCGGCGCCGCGACCATTCCATCTTGCGCGCCCCCGCGTGTTTCAGCGCGCTAGCTAGGTGATTTTGCCGCCCATAGCAAGGTCCAAGGCGGATTTCACGCGGCTGGCCACCCGGTTGCGAAAGCCGTTGGCAAAGCCTTGCCGGGCCGGATCGCGGGCGCCGCACCGGCCACGATTCACCACCACCTGCCGCTACGGAACCTTCAAGTCGACAGCGAGAACATTTCACGAAAATCGAACACCCCTCAGGTTGTGTCAGGAAAAGCATACGGATAGCGGGCACAACGTCATGGTGGGTGACCTAACTTAAAGTCAAGTTCACTTTCCGGCAGCCCTGACGAAATATAGGCACCAGTTTAAGTGGTTGTTTGTTAAGTATAGTAATCGGTCGATGGTCGTGTCGATGCCCGACCGGACGAGCGGATTAAAACCCGCTCGTCCGGTTGCTCTATCCGGCATCAGGATCCTGCCCCCGGCGCCCTCAATCACCCCCCGGATGTGTCGCTTCGCCCCAGTGCCGCGCCTCGGCCTGAATGAAGCGCGCGAAGCTTCCGACCTTGTTGCTGCGGTGCAGGTCGACATGGGTGACCAGCCAGACCGACGTCCGCCATTCCGCGGGGGCGATATCGGGAAATAGCGCGATCAGACCCGGATCGGGGGCGGCATGGTCAAGAAAGCCGATCCCAAGGCCATATGTCACCGCCCGGGCGGCGATCGAGGGCTGCGGCGTGCGCAGGATCAGGTTTTCCTCGGACAGGCGGTTCAGCAGCCATTGCTGATGGGGGGCGCGGGCGGATTCGCCCTCGGCCACGACAAAGCGATGCGCCGCCAGATCGTCCAGCGTTCTGGGCCGGCCATGGGCCTTGGCATAGGCCGGGGCACAGAACAGCCCGACACGGAAATCCGCCAGATGCGAGACGACGTAATCGGGCTGGTCGGGCCTTGAACCGGCGCGCAGCGCCACATGCGCCTCGCCCGATGCCAGCTCATAGGGCCGCTCGTCCGAGCGATAATGCACCCGCAGATGCGGATGCGCCTCCTGAAAGCGGCCGATGGCGGGCAGCAGATAATGCTCGAGCGAGGGCAGCGCCGTCACGATCAACTGCCCCGAGACAAGCTGTCCCGCCGTCTCGATCCGGCCCAGCATCTGGGTGACCTGCTCATCCATCAGCCCGGCGGTGCGCAAGAGCTCCTCTCCGGCCTCGGTGGGGGTATAGCCGCGGGCGTGGCGCTGGAACAGCCGCGTATGCAGGCGCTCTTCGAGCAGGTCGATATGGCGGATGACCGAAGAGTGATGCATTCCCAGCGCCTCGGCCGCCGCGCTGACCCGGCCCAGCCGCGCGACCTGCGCGGCGGTGCGAATCTCGGTCCACAGGTTCAACCGCATGATCGCCTCAGTTTTGCACAATGACTGTCCGATTTGGACGGTTTAACGGCGCAATTGCAATGATGATATGGTGAACAAGCCCGAAGGGCGGACGATCAAGTCCGCCCGGCGTAAGAGTGACCATTATGAACAAATTTGTTATTGCTGCCTTTGCCGCCCTGATCGCCCTGCCCGTCGCGGCGCAGGAGCCAAGCCCCGGCAAGGTGGCTCTGGCCAGATCGCTGGGCCTTGACCCCAACGCCTATACGCTGAGCGAGCTGACCGCGATCAACGGCGAATTCACCCCGACCGAACGCGCCGACCGCATCCGCTATATCAACAAGCAGCATGCCCGCGGCAAAAGCGGCACCTCGCATATCCAGTCGACGACGCGCCAGCAGTCGCGCTTTCTGAGCCAGCGGCAGGGCGTCGGCCGCAACGATTACTGATCCGCATCCCGTCCTGAAGAGCTCCGAAGCGACGGGATCAAAGGGCCGCCCCAGCCGGGCGGCCCTTTTGTCTCTCAGGCGCCGGGGCCCGAGAACCGCCACTCCCCCTCGCCCAGGGCCGGTGCCGCGCGTTCGGTGACCAGCGGGCTGCGCGAGAATTGCATCGGGCTGCGCAGGCCGGCGATGCCCTCGGGCGCGATCTGCAGGCCCCGCGCCGCGACCTGCGGATCGGCCAGCGCCTCGGCCACGTCATTGACCGGACCGCCGGGCACCCCTGCCCCTTCCAACGCGGCGATCAGATCGGCGCGGCACATGCGCGCCGTCGCCCCGGACAGCATCGGCACCAGCCGGTCACGGTTCGCCACCCGCGCCGGATTTGTGGCAAAGTCGGGCTGCTGCGCCAGATCAGCCATGCCCAGCACCCGGCACAGGGCGGCGAATTGGCGATCATTGCCGCAGGCGATGATCAGATGCCCGTCGCTGGCCGGGAAAAGCTGATAGGGCACGATATTCGGGTGCGCATTGCCCAGCCTGTGCGGAACCTTGCCCCCCAGCAGGTAATTCGTCGCCTGATTGGCCAGCACCGCCAGCCCGCAATCCAGAAGCGACAGGTCCAGATGCTGCCCCTGCCCCGACCGCGCGCGTTCCGCCAGCGCGGCCTGCACGGCGATGGTGCCATATAGCCCGGTAAAGATGTCGATCCAGGCCACGCCGACCTTTTGCGGCTCGCCATTCGGGTCGCCGGTCAGATCCATGATCCCCGACATGCCCTGGATCAGGAAATCATAGCCCGGCTGTGCCGCCCGCGGCCCGTCTTGGCCGAAGCCGGTGATCGAGGCATAGACCAGCCCCGGATTGCGCACAGACACGGCATCATAATCCAGCCCGAATTTCCGCAACCCGCCCAGCTTGAAATTCTCGATCACCACATCGGCCTGATCGATCAGTGCCTTCAGCCGCTCCAGATCCCCCGGATCGTTGAAATCGCAGATGACCGAGCGCTTGCCGCGATTGGCCGCATGGAAATACGCGGCAACGGTTTCCGTCCCGCCGTCCGCACGGGAACGCTCGATGAACGGAGGCCCCCAACGACGGGTATCGTCGCCTTCGGGGGCTTCGATCTTGATGACCTCGGCACCCAGATCGGCCAGCGTCTGACCGATCCAGGGACCGGCCAGAATGCGGGCCAGCTCGACGACCTTGAGCCCCTTCAGCGCCGGCTCGGCCATCACGAAAACGCCTGCAACCCGGTCTGCGCGCGGCCAAGGATCAGCGCATGGACGTCATGCGTGCCCTCATAGGTGTTCACGGTTTCCAGATTCTGCGCATGGCGCATGACGTGATAGCCGATCTGGATGCCGTTGCCGCCATGCATGTCGCGGGCTTGCCGGGCAATATCCAGCGCCTTGCCGCAATTGTTGCGCTTGATCAGCGAGATCATCTCGGGCGCGAACTTGCCTTCGTCAAACAGCCGCCCGACCCGCAGGCTGGCCTGCAGGCCAAGCGTGATTTCGGTCTGCATATCGGCCAGTTTCTTCTGATAAAGCTGGGTCGCGGCCAAGGGGCGGTTGAACTGATGCCGGTCCAGCCCGTATTGACGGGCGCGGAACCAGCAATCCTCGGCCGCGCCCATGGCGCCCCAGCTGATGCCGTAGCGCGCGCGGTTCAGACAGCCGAACGGCCCGCCCATGCCCTCGGCATGGGGCAGCAGCGCATCCTCGCCCAGCTCGACATTTTCCATCACGATCTCGCCGGTGACCGAGGCGCGCAGGCTCAGCTTGCCCTCGATCTTGGGCGCCGACAGGCCCTTCATGCCCTTGTCCAGCACAAAGCCGCGCACCTTGCCGCCATGCGCCTCGGACTTGGCCCAGACCACGAAGACATCGGCGATCGGCGCGTTCGAGATCCACATTTTCGACCCGTTCAGCACATAGCCGCCCGCGGTCTTTTTCGCGACCGTGCGCATCCCGGCGGGGTCCGAGCCGGCCTCCGGCTCGGTCAGGCCAAAGCAGCCGATGAACTCGCCCGAGGCGAGCTTCGGCAGGTATTTATGCTTCTGCGCCTCGCTGCCATAGGCCTCGATCGGGAACATCACCAGCGAGCTTTGCACCGAGGCCATCGACCGGTAGCCGCTGTCGATCCGCTCGATTTCCCGCGCCACCAGACCATAAGCGACATAGGAGGCCCCCACCCCGCCATATTCCTCGGCGACAGTGACGCCCAGCAGGCCGGATTGACCCATTTCGCGGAATATCTCAGGGTCGGTGGTCTCGTTCAGATAGGCCGCCTCGACGCGCGGAGCCAGCCGGTCGGCGGCAAAGGCCGCGGCGGTTTCGCGGATCATCCGCTCTTCCTCGGTCAACTGGTCATCCAGCAGGAACGGATCGGACCAGGAAAACGGGACACCCTTATGCGATTTCGTCGTCACGTCATGCCTCTTGCGATGAGATGGCCCGGAAAGGGGCGGCTGGGTCATTCATTACAGCTTTCAAAACCCCTCGCAAAATGGATAATTCTCATCAGTTGATGCATGGGATGAATGATCTTGCGGCAAAGGCGCTTTCTTCCGAATCTCAGCCTGCTTCTGGCGTTCGACGCGGTGATGCGCCGGGGCTCGGTCACCGGGGCGGCGCAGGATCTGGGGCTGACGCAAAGCACGATCA
>JAGPGI010000183.1 GCA_018056045.1 Paracoccus sp. (in: a-proteobacteria) | reverse complement strand
ATTCCACGATGGTCCGGCAGGCCTCTTGCTGGGCGAAATTGGTGCGCGGCAGGAACGCCTGACCGACCGCGATCAGCTTGTCCTTGTCAGGCTCATGCCCGGTGCGGCGCACCTGATCGTAAAAGAAGGGCACGGGGATCTGGACATGGATGCCGGCGCCGTCGCCGGTCTTGCCGTCGGCATCCACCGCGCCGCGATGCCAGATCGCTTTCAGCGCGCTGATCCCGGCCTCGACCACCTTGCGGCTGGCCTTGCCGTCGATATTCACCACCAGCCCGACGCCGCAGGACGAATGCTCGTCCTCGGTCCGATAGAGGCTGTGTTCCGCCATCCAAGCGCGGCGGGCTTCTTCCTTGGCTTGCCAGTCCATCAGATCCGTGCCTCCTTCAAGGTCATAAGCTGCCGCAGGATGGGGCCGGCACCCTGGCCGCCGACCATCTGCAGGTCGCAATCATATTCCGGCCGCGTCACGCCAAAACCGGACTGGCCGGGAAAGGCGAAAGTCACCGGGCTGTCGTTCACGTCCTGAACCGCGCCGGTCCAGTCCGTCGAATGTTCGATGCCGCCGTAAAAGCGGCCATGGGCGCGGCTGACGAATTGCTGGCCCTTGCGTTCGATCAGGACTTCGCCCGTCTCGCTAAAGGTCGTCAGCTCGAACCGTGTGGTTTCCAGCGGCACGCCGTCGATGGTGACCTTGTCGCCCGGCAACTCGTCATGGCCGACATGGTGCAGTCGCTGGCCGTCATTCGATTCGGTCCAGAAATCGAAATCGTCCCGCCCGGTCTTGAGCAGCGTCGAGAAAGACGCATGGTCATCCGCCTGATCGACCAGCAGGTCGGTCACGCCCTGAACAAGGTTCGTGCTTTCCAGCCAGCGCGTTTCCTTGTCGATCCGCGACTGATAGACTGGCCCGTCCGGGGTAAAGATGGTCACCCGCTGGTCGCCCGGCGTGTCCACCGAGCAGCGATAGTGCTGCGAGACGGTGCAGCCGCGGTTCTGGACGGTCATTTCCAGCTTGCAGCCCTGAGGCGGGGTGAACTCGGCGGCATAGCCGGGCAGGGCAAAAAAGACCAGCAACGCTGCCTTGGCGACCGGGGCCGTCGCGGACCGCGCAACACGCCGCGCGCGCAGGCTGTCTCCGCGCGGTGGAGGGGTTGTGTATGCCTTGTGCATCGAAATCACCCCCTATTCGGCGGCGATGCGGGCGGCGTCCGACAGCCAGTTGGCGATGCTGTCGGCGGCCTCGCGCCCGTCGCGGATCGCCCAGACCACCAGACTTGCGCCGCGCACGATATCGCCCACGGCATAGACGCCCGGCAGGCTGGTGGAATGGGTCTGGTAATCGGCCTTGATGGTGCCCCAGCGGGTCACTTCCAGCCCCTCAACGCCCCAAAGGCGCGGCAGCTCTTCGGGCTCGAACCCCAGCGCCTTGATGACCAGATCGGCGGGTTCGTCGTAATCGGCGCCCTCGATCAGCTCGGGCGATTGGCGGCCGCTGACATCGGGCGCGCCCAGACGCATCTTCTGAACCCGGACCGAGGCAATGGCGATGGGGTCGCCGTCGACGTCCACTTCCTGCGCGATCATCGCCTCGCCGGTGACATGGCCGGCGAATGCGCCGGGTGCGGACATCCAGACGAATTCGACGCCTTCTTCCTCGGCATTCTGCACCTCGCGCTGCGAGCCGGGCATGTTGGCGCGGTCGCGGCGATAGAGGCACTTCACCGATTGCGCGCCCTGACGGATCGCGGTGCGCACGCAGTCCATGGCGGTGTCGCCGCCGCCGATGACGACGACGCGCTTGCCGCGGGCGTTCAGCTCGCCATCCTCATAGTCGGGGATCTCGTCGCCCAGATCGACCCGGTTCGAGGCGGTCAGATAGTCCAGCGCCCGCACCACGCCACGCGCGGCGGCATTGTCGATATCCAGATCGCGGGTCTTGTAGACGCCGGTGGCGATCAGCACCGCGTCATGCTTGCCGCGAATGGCGTCAAAGCTGATATCCTCGCCGACATTGGCGTTCAGAACGAACTCGACCCCGCCCTCGGCCAGCAGGGCATTGCGGCGCTCGACCACGTGCTTTTCCAGCTTGAAGCCGGGGATGCCATAGATCATCAGCCCGCCAGCGCGGTCGTGACGGTCATAGACGGTGACCTGATAGCCCATGCGGCGCAGCCGGTCGGCGGCGGCCAGACCGCCCGGTCCGGCGCCGATGATGCCGATGGATTCGGGGCGCTCGACGGTGGGGGCGATGGGCTGAACCCAGCCTTCTTCCCAAGCGGTATCGGTGATGTATTTCTCGATCGCGCCGATGGTGACGGTGCCGTGGCCCGACTGTTCAATGACGCAATTGCCTTCACACAGGCGGTCCTGCGGGCAGATGCGGCCGCAGATTTCCGGGAAGGTGTTGGTTTCCTGGCTGCGCAGATAGGCTTCCTGCGTGCGCCCCTCGGCGGTCAGGCGCAACCAGTCGGGAATGTTGTTGTGCAGCGGGCAGTGCGACTGGCAATAGGGCACGCCGCACTGGCTGCAACGGCTGGCCTGTTCCTTGGCCTTGGCATCGGCGAATTCGCGATAGATTTCGTGGAAATCTTCCGAGCGGGACGCCGCATCGCGTTTCTCGGGCATCTCGCGCCCGACGGTGACGAATTTGAGCATCTTTTGCGTGGCCATGGCTGCGCGTCCTTCGCTAACGAGAAGTGTCCAGAGCCTGATAAAACAGGCCGCAGCCAATGAAAAGTCAACAGTGCTGACCTATATGCGGGATTTTTCGGCCAAGCGCACTATTTTTCCCCGAACGCCCCAATTATTAGGTCAGATTAAGTTACCTAAATCTGCTTATCGCCAGGCCGGGCAGGGAATCGGGCAGTCCGTCATTGCACCACACCGGCCCAGGCCAGCCCCAGCAGCAGCGCACCGAAGACGATGCGATAGATGGCAAAGACGGTAAAGCGGTGGGTGCGGATATAGCCCAGAAGCCATTTCACCGCGACAAAGGCCGTCACCATCGAGACCACAAAGGCGATGCCCATGCCGGTCCAGTCTTCGGTCCCGGCGCCGTCCTTGAATTCCTTGAGTAGCGCATAGCCGCTGGCCGCATACATGGTCGGAATGCCGACGAGAAAGGCGAATTCGGTCGCGGCGGCGCGGTTCGAGGTTCCCAGCAGCAGCGCGGCAAAGATCGTGGCGCCCGAACGCGAGGTGCCCGGAAACATCCCGGCGATGATCTGCGCGATGCCGACGGCAATCGCCACCCGCCAGGTGATGGTGACGCGGTCGGGCTGCTTGTCGGCGACGCTTTCGGCCCAGATCATCCAGATGCCGCCGATGACCAGCGCCCATGCGATCGGGGTCACGGTTTCGGGCAGTTCAAAGCCCAGCTTCTTGACCACCAGCCCCAGCACCGCGGTGATCCCGAACGCGGTCAGCAGCTTGAGCAAATAGTCGCGGTTGGCCGGATCGCGCCAGCCGGTGACCAGCCCTACCAGCCGCCGCCAATAGATCAGCGTGACGGCCAGAATCGCGCCGGCCTGGATGACGATGTTATAGGCGTCCGAACGCGCGCCCAGCAATTGCTCGGCCAGAAGCAGGTGTCCGGTGCTGGAAATCGGCAGAAACTCAGTAATGCCCTCGATAATCCCGAGCAGCACATCATTTACATAGTACAAGCCGTTTTTCCTTCAGAGAAAGCTGCGGCGGATCAATTGTCGCGCAGGTTCTTTGCCGAGGCGGTGATGGATTCATACTGCCCCGAGGGACGGAAGCGCCACAGATAGGTGCCGATGATCGCCGGGGCCGCAATCGGCTCGATCCCCAGATCGGCAAATGTCATGACGTTCTCGGCCACGCGGTTGTGCTGGCGCAGGGTGCGGGCCTGATCCTTGGTCATGATGCGGTTGGTCAGCAGGCCGCCCGTGACCGTCTGTCCCATATCCAGAAGCGAGCCCATGACCCCCGCCATCCAGTGCGGAATGCCGATGATGGCGCGGCGGCGGTCGGTCGCCGCCAGCACCTGCTCGCCGATTTGGCGCATGCTGACGACATCGGGGCCGCCCAGCTCATAGATACCCGATACGGCCTCGCCCGCGGCGGCCTTGGCAGCGGCATGCGCCACGTCCTCGACATAGACCGGCTGCACCTCGCTATTGGCGGCGGGCATGAACAGGATCGGCCCAAAGCGGGTCATCGCGCCGATGCGGTTGTAGAAATTGTCATCCGAGCCAAAGATGATCGAGGGGCGCAGGATCGTGGCACCCGGAAAGTGCTGCAGGACCAGCGCCTCGCCCCGGCCCTTGGAGGCGGCGTAATGGCTTTCGGAATTCGCGTCCGCCCCCAGCGCCGAGACATGCACGACATGCTTGACGCCGGTTTCGGCGGCGATGCGGGCGATGCGGCCGGCGGCCTCTTCATGGATGGCGTCGAAGGTGTTCTTGCCCTCGCGCACCAGAATGCCCACGCAATTGATCACGGCATCGGCATCGGCCATGCAGGCGCGGACCGACAGGTCGTCGCGAACATTGCAGGGCACCGGCTCGATCTGGCCCGGTGCGCCATAGGTGCGCACGACACCCGCTTCGTTGGGGCGGCGGACGGCGACACGGATGCGCCAGCCCTGCGCGGCCATGACCCGCGCGATCTGCCGGCCCAGAAATCCCGAGCCGCCATAGATGGTGACAAGCTTGGTTGCGGACATGGCTTTTCGCTCCGTTTTGGTGGCGTGCTATCTGTTCAATAGCCAAGGCCGCTGGCAGCGGCAAGTCGTGGCTGCATGCCTGTGGCGATGTGTTCGCCCACGCGCAGCGCATTTGCCGCAATGGTCAGGCTGGGATTGACCCCGTTCGAGGTCGGCATGAACGACGAATCGGTCACATAAAGGTTGTCCAGCCCATGCACCTTGCAGTCGAGGTCCAGCACGCTGCTGCGCGGATCGTCGCCAAAGCGCAGCGTGCCGCAGGGATGGGCAAAGTTCAGTTCGGGCGCGGAGCCGGTGAACAAGGCGCGATGCGGGCGAAAGGCTTGCCGCATCGCCTTGCGAAAGGCGGCGCGGCGCTCTTGCAGCTCGTCGGAAATGTCATAGCGAAAGCGCAGCCGGTCGGCGTCGTCGGGATCGACCAGCACGCGGTTCTTGGCATAGGGCAGGTCCTCGAGCACGCCGACGAACAGTTTCGCGTGGCCCATGACCTTGGCCGCCAGCCATGCCGGGATGCGCAGCCCGTGCCGCAACGGCCGGATGGGGCTGAGGGGCGAGCGCGCGAAATGCTTGTTCAGCGCATAAAGGATCTCGCCAAAGCCGGCGGTCAGGCCCATGGATTGCACGGTGCCAAATCGCTGCCCCTCGATGAAGTAAAGGTCGCGCAAGCTGATCGAGCGCGAGGCGCCTTCCTCGCCCCTGGTCTTGCCGGCCCAGATCGCGATGATTTCGCTGAGGTGGAACATCAGGTTGCGGCCGACGAGGTCGTGGCGGTTGCCCAGCCCGTCGGGCCAGTGCTCGCTGCTTGAGCGCAGCATCAGCGTCGGAGAGCCAAGGCCGCCGCCCGCAAGGATATAGCGCCGTGCGCGGAGCGTCAGCGTCTGGCCGTCGCGCTGGCAGGTCAGGCTGGTAACGCTGCCTGCATCGGCCTCGATCCGGGTGACGGTGCAGTTGTCGATCAGCGCCGCCCGACCGGTCGCCAGCGCCGGCAGGATCCCGGCCGAGCGCCCGTCCATCTTGCAGCGGCGCGGGCATCGCCGGCCAAAACAGCTTTCGCAGCCGTCGACGAAACGCGCCGCCATATGGGTGCGATAGGGATGCATTCCGGCGCGGCGCAGATCCGCCATCAGCGCCGCATCCGAGGCCGGCAGGGGCTGGATCGGCGCCAGCAGCTCGGCGCCCTCGGGGGCCAGCGGATCGACCTCGCCATTGATGTGATAGGTCTTTTCGGCCAGCGCGAACCACGGCTTGAAGGCGTCATAGCCCACCGGC
>JAGPGI010000182.1 GCA_018056045.1 Paracoccus sp. (in: a-proteobacteria) | reverse complement strand
TCATTGGCGCTGGCCATGCCGCCCTGCCATGTCTCGCCATAGATGCCATTGGCAAGGCCGGTGCTGACGCCATAGGTCAGCCCGCGCTTTTCGCGGATCTCGTCCATCAGCCGCGAGGAGAACCCGCCACCGCCCAGAATATGATCGGCGACCACGGCGGCGAAATAGTCGGGGTCCGACATCGGCAGGCCGGGCTGGGCAAAGGTCACCACCGTCTGCGGGCTGTCCCAGTCGATCACCGTCACCCCGCCGGTCAGGCCCAGTTTCGCCGGTTCGGGCAGCGGCACCGAGCCGGTTTCCGGCAGCCCGCCCAGCACCTTGTCGATCAGCAGCCCCAGGGCCTCGGCGTCGATATCGCCGGCAGCGGCCACCACGACCCGGTCGCGCGCCAGAATGCGCTTTTGCGCGTCGATCAGGTCGTCGCGGGTCAGCGCGGCAACCGATTCGGCCGTGCCATTGATCGAGGTCGCATAGGGATGATCGCCCCAGGCCTGCGCCGCCAGCGCCTTGGAGGCGATGGATTGGGGGTCCGTCGCCTCGTTGCGGATCGCCGATTGCACCTGTGCGCGCACCCGCTCGATGGCGTCGGCGTCGAAACGCGGTTGGGTCAGCGCCTGACGCAGCAGATCGGCGGCCTGATCGCGGTTTTCGGTCAGGGCGCGGCCGCTGACCACCAGCGCATCGTCGCTGACATTGAAGCCCGCGCTGGTCGCCAGCGCCTCGGCCGCCTCGGCGAACTGGACCGAGTTCATCTCGCCCGAGCCTTCCTCGAGCAGCGCGGTCATCAGGTTCATGGCGCCGCGCTTGTCGGGCGCGTCAAGACTGGCGCCGCCCCTGAACATCAGGGTCAGCGCGGTGAAGGGAATCGAGTGATCCTCGACCAGCCAGGCGTTGATGCCGCCGGGCGAGGTGATCTGCTGGATCTCGATGGCCCGCGCCGGAAGGCTGGCCAGTGCGACAAAGACGAAAGTGGCAAGGGCGCGGATCATTGGCTTTCCCCCGGATTGGCTGGGTCGGTCGATGCGGCGGGGGCATCCCCGGCCGGGGTCATGGCGGGCGCGGCCGCAGGCGTGATGGCAGGCGTGGCGGCAGGCAGCAGCCAGCCGGTCACATCGGCCCTGCTGTCCAGAACCAGTTCGGCGGCGGCGCGGATATCCTCGGGGGTGACGGCGGCAAGGATATCCGGCCAGTCGTTCACATCCTCGATCCCCAGCCCGATCGTCAGGCCCTGACCGTAGTCATAGGCGCGGCCATGGGCGGAATCCTGTTTGTAGACCTCGGCCGCGCGGACCTGCGTCTTGACCCGCTCAAGCTGTGCGGGGTCTGGACCGTCGTTGCGGAATTTTTCCAGCGCCGCATCCAGCGCCGCCTCGGCCTCGGCATTCGAGAGGCCGGGCGCGGGCATCAGCGCGATGTTGAAGGTGGTCGGGTCAACCGACAGGCCGTCATAGCCGGCATCGATGAAAAGCGCCTTGCCGGTCAGCATCAGTTCCCGCGCCAGAACCGAGGTCTGCGCCGAGCCGCCAAGCATCTCGGCCAGCACGGTCAGCGCGGCGGCGGTCTTCTGGTCGCCCGGATTGCGTTCGGGGACCAGAATGGTGCGGATCAGCACCGGCTCGGCCACGCGCGGGTCCGAACGCTCCATCCGGCGGGGCGAGCGTTGTTCGGGTTCCTGCGGGCGGGGTCCGCGTTCGGCACCGGCTTTGGGCTTGATCGGGCCGTAATATTCCTGCGCCAGCTCCTTGGCCCGCTCGGGCGTCACGTCGCCGGCGATGATCAGCACGGCGTTGTTCGGGGCGTAATGCGCGTCATACCAGGCATTGGCGTCGTCGCGGGTCAGCCCCTCCATCTCGGCGCGCCAGCCGATGACCGGGCGGCCGTAGGGGTGGTTGTAGAACTGGACCGCGCTGCGTTCCTCGGCGAATTGGGCGCCGGGATCGCTGTCGGTGCGCTGCGAGCGTTCCTCAAGCACGACCTGGCGTTCGGCCTGCCAGTCGTCCTCGCCGATCTTGAGGTTGGCCATGCGGTCGGATTCCATCTCCATGACCAAGGGCAGGCGGTCGCTGGCGATGCGCTGGAAATAGGCGGTGAAGTCATAGCTGGTAAAGGCATTGTCCATGCCGCCATTGGCGGTCACGGTCTTGGACAGCTCGCCCGGGGCCAGCTTGTCGGTGCCCTTGAACATCAGGTGTTCCAGATAATGCGCGATGCCGGATTTGCCCGGCTGCTCATCGGCCGAGCCGACCTTGTACCAGACCATCTGCACGACGACCGGGGCGCGATGATCCTCGATCACCACCGCCTCAAGGCCGTTATCCAGGGTAAAATGGCTGATTCCCCTGGGCATCTCGGCCAGGGCGGGGCCAGTCACAAGAGGGGCGGCCAGCAAAGCCGCAAGGGGCGCCGCGCGGGTGAAAATCGTCATGGGCAGGCTCCGGTTCCGGGTCGCGTGCCGAAAACTGCCCCGCCGGGCGGTTGGGCGCAAGCCCGGGGCCCGTCATCTAAGCGTGATCACCCGTGAGGATGCGCGGTCAGTTGACCAGCACCGCGCCCTGTTCGTTGGGATCGACCGGCTCGACCGGCGCGCCGCGATTGACGGGCGGCGCTGCGGGCAGCAGCACGCCGGTCGGGCGCCAGCGCTCCTGTTCGGCCCAGCTGTCCAGCGTCATCGGCTCATAGGCGCGGTAATAGACGTTCGAGCGCGCCAGAACCTCAAGCACGCGGCGCGAATGGCGGCTGCGCCATTCCAGATCTTCCTGCGCGGTCAGCTGGCGGATCGCCGGATCACGGCCCATGCGCGAGGCATAATTGACCAGCCCGCCATCCGAGGCGCCGATGCCCTGCACCGACAGTTGCGCGGGATTGCCGCCAAGGGCCGCCACCGCATCGCCCATCGGCGTCGGGTCGGTGATGTTACTGCCGCCCGGCGTCGGCGCTGGCAGGGCGTTCATGTCCTCGGGCATCTGCAGGGGCTTTGTCGGCACGATGCCGAACTCGTCCGGCCCGTCCTGCCCGGCGCCGGTATTCATCAGGTGCGGATCGGTGCTGCAGGCGGCAAGCCACAGCATGGTCATTGTCAGCGCGATCGCCCGCATCGTCCGTCCCTCATGTTCTTCTGGCGTCGTTCTAGCGTGAATTCCCGGCCTCGTCACGGGTCTTGTCACCCGCGAACAGATCGCCCTGTTCGACAAGCGATCCGTTGCCCGGATCGGCGGCCGGTTCCGGGCGGGGTTTCGCCGTCCGGGGCTTGGCCGGGGCGCGGCGCTTCTTGGGTTCGGGCTTTTTCTCGGGCGGTTGCAGCACCAGCCCCAGTGCGCCTAGGAAAATCGCGATATCGGCGACGTTGAAGCTATAGGGATTGCGCCAGTTCGGCAGCGACATGTTCAGGAAATCGGCGACCGCCCCATAGACGAAACGGTCGACGACATTGCCCAGCGCGCCGCCGATCAGCAGCCCGGCCGAAATCTGCGCAAAGCGCGAGGGCTTTGCCCGCCCGACCCAGATCCCCACCCACAGGCAGACCGCAATGGCGATGGCGATCAGGATCCAGCGCGTGGTGTCGACATCGCTGGCGAACAGGCCGAAATTCATGCCCTGATTCCAGGCCATGCGCAGGTTCAGCCACGGGTCCAGCACGTCGATTTCACGCACCCGATCCAGTTGCAGCACATGCACGACCAGATATTTCAGCGCCTGATCCAGGAAAAAGATCAGCCCCGCCCACAGCCCGACATTGCGCCAGACACGCGGCGGGGGCGCCTTTTTGGCGCGCTTGCGGGGGGCCGCGGGTTTCTTGGGGGTCGAGGCGTCGCTCATCAGTGGCGGAAATGCCGCTGGCCGGTAAAGACCATGGCCAGACCCAGACGGTCGGCGGCCTCGATCACCTCGGCGTCCCGCATCGAGCCGCCGGGCTGGATCACCGCTTTCGCGCCCGCCGCAGCCAGCGCCTCGACCCCGTCAGCAAAGGGGAAAAACGCGTCCGATGCGACCGACGAGCCGATGGTCAGCGCCTGATCCAGACCCAGCACCTCGGCCATGTCTTCGGATTTGCGCTTGCCGATGCGGGTCGAATCGACGCGGCTCATCTGGCCGGCGCCAATGCCGACCGTGGCCAGATCGCGGGCATAGACGATGGCGTTCGATTTCACATGCTTGGCGACGGTCCAGGCAAACAGCAGGTCGTTCAGTTCGGCCTCGCTGGGCTGGCGCTTGGTCACCACCTTCAGGTCGCTGCGCAGGATGCGGCCATTGTCGCGACCCTGCACCAGAAAACCGCCGGCGACCTGACGGAAGGCCAGACCCGCCGCGCCCGCATCGGGCAGCCCGCCGGTGGTCAAGAGGCGCAGGTTCTTTTTCGCGGCAAAGATCTCGCGCGCCTCGTCGCTGGCCTCGGGGGCGATGACGACCTCGGTAAAGATCTCGGTGATGGCGCGGGCGGTTTCAGCGTCAAGCGCCGTGTTCAGCGCGACAATGCCGCCGAATGCCGAGGTGCGGTCGCAGTCATAGGCGCGCCGGTAAGCCTCGATGGCTGATGCGCCGCGCGCCACGCCGCAAGGGTTGGCGTGCTTGATGATGGCGACGGCGGGACCGGCGGCCGGATCGAACTCCGCCACCAGTTCAAAGGCCGCGTCGGTGTCGTTGATGTTGTTGTAAGACAGCTCCTTGCCCTGCCATTGCCTGGCCGTGGCCACGCCCGGCCGGTCCGAGCCGTCCTTGTAAAAACCCGCCGCCTGATGCGGGTTCTCGCCATAGCGCAGCCCCTGCGCCAGCGTGCCGGCGAATGCGCGGCGGCGCGGCATGTCCTCGCCGATGGCGCCCGCCATCCAGTTCGAGACCGCCGCGTCATAGGCCGCCGTCCGGGCATAGGCGATCTGCGCCTGACGCTGGCGGAAGGCATAGCGGGTGCTGTCGTCATTGGCGTCCAGTTCCGCCAGCACGGCGGCATAGTCCTGAACGTCCACGACCACGGTCACGAAAGCATGGTTCTTGGAGGCGGCGCGGATCATCGCCGGGCCGCCGATATCGATATTCTCGATGCAATCGTCGTAGCTGGCGCCCTTGGCGACGGTCTCCTCGAACGGATACAGGTTGACCACCAAGAGGTCGATCATGCCGATCCCGTGCGAGGCTGCGGCGGCCATGTGTTCCTCGCTGTCGCGCAGCGCCAGCAGCCCGCCATGCACCGCCGGATGCAGCGTCTTGACGCGGCCATCCATCATTTCCGGGAAGCCGGTCACGTCAGCGACGTCGCGGACGGTCAGCCCGGCCTCGCGCAGGGCCTTGGCGGTGCCGCCGGTCGAGAGCAGCTCGACCCCTCGCGCCGACAGCGCCCTTGCGAAGTCGATCAGTCCGGTCTTGTCGGACACGGAAATCAGCGCACGCTTCAGCGGAATACGGTCGGTCATCGGTCAGGCCCCGTTATGGATCGCGGATGTGGCCCGTCACCTAGCGCCGGAATGCGCCAAGGTCCAGCCGATCTGGATGGCCTTGCCCTGAAGATGCGCGGAAATCACGATCTGCCGCGAGGGGCGCGGCTCGGCCAGAGTCCGGTCCAGAAGGCAGGATGCCTCAAGCCGGGCCTCGCCCACGCCATCATGGCTGAACTGCCAGACCTCGCCATTGGGCAGGGTCAGTTGCACCTCCTGCCCCTGCATGCGGGCGTCGATATCAGGGTGCAGGTGAAAGCGGATGTCAAAGGCCAGACCGTCCTCGGGGCGGACCTGATCCAGCCGGATCTGGGCGCTGGCATCCAGCGCGGCCAGAGAATCCTCGCCACGCAGGGACAGACCGTCGGGTTCCAGCCACAATTCGCGCAGATGCGTCAGCCCGTGGCTGGCCAGCCAGCCGTCATGGCCCGAGAGCAGATGCGCGGGTTCGGGCGAATGGGCCGGGCCGAAATCGGGCGCGGTCAGGGTGCCCAATTCGTCGCAATCGCCGGCCCAGACCAGATCGGGGCGCTCGGTCAGGAT
>JAGPGI010000181.1 GCA_018056045.1 Paracoccus sp. (in: a-proteobacteria) | reverse complement strand
CATGCCCAGATGGCGGATGAGGCGGGGATGTTCGGTTTCGCCGACGTGGTCGAGAACATCTCGACCAAGATGATCGACCGCCATCCGCATATCTTTGGCGACGAATCCCGCGATAAATCCGCCGAGCAGCAGATCAAGGACTGGGAGGCGATCAAGGCCAGGGAACGCGCCGCCAAGTCCGAGAAGGGCGTGCTGGACGGGGTGGCGCTTGGCCTGCCGGCGCTGACCCGGGCGCTGAAGCTGCAAAACCGCGCCGCGCGCGTGGGTTTCGACTGGCCCGGCCCGGCCGATGTGCTGAAGAAAATCGTCGAGGAAAGCCACGAGCTGGTCGAAGCCCGCGACAGCTCCGATCACGCGCATTTGACCGAGGAGTTCGGCGATCTGCTGTTCGTCATGGCCAATCTGGCCCGGCATCTGAAGATCGACCCCGAAGAGGCCCTGCGCATGGCCAATGCCAAGTTCACCCGCCGCTTCCAGTCGATCGAGGCCGCGCTGGCCGCCACCGGCCGCCGCCCCGAGGACAGCGATCTGGCCGAGATGGACGCGCTTTGGGATGAGGCGAAAGCTGCCGAACGCACCTGATCCCCTTGTGGCGCTGGCGGCCCTGCCCGAGCTTGCCGGGGCCGAGTTCCTGCATCTGCACCGCGACATCGCCAAGCGGCTGGTCTGCGAGATCCGCCTGAATGGCCGGCGGGCCTTTCTCAAGCAGTTCCACGCTGGCGATCCGGCGGCGATGGTGCTGGCCGCCGCTGCAAGGCTGCATGAGGCGGCGGGCATTCTCGGGCAGGGAGCGGACGGCGTCGCCCTGCCCGTGCTGGTCCTGCCCGAACATGGCGTCATCGTCACCGAAGCCGCGCCCGGTCATGCGCTCTCGGCGCTACTTTTGCGGGCCAGATCGTCGCGGCGCGCGGCGCTTGTCGGCCGCGCCGGCCAGTGGCTGGAGCATCTGTGCCGCGACAGCCGCGAGCTTGGCACATTTGGCGCGCTTTACTGGCTGGGGACGCTCGATCAGCGCCTTGCCGGCGGCCTGCCGGAATGGGCCGATCAGGCGCTGGTGGCGGCGCATATGGCGCGAATGCGGACCGAGGCCGAGCCGCTGCGCGGCATCAGCGTCGAGCGCGCCACAGCACATGGCGACCTGACCCCGGACAATCTGTTTCTGGACGAATCCGTCACCCCCTCGCGGTTGACCGGCATCGACATGCACCACCGCGCGAGCGTCCCGATCACCCGCGACATGGCCCGACTGCTGGTCTGGCTGGAAAGCCGGCGCAAGCGGCCCGCCCGCGAGACCCTGAACGGCATCGCCGCCACGGAGCACGCCGCATTGGCGGCAACGCCGGGCCTGATCGGCGCCGATCAACTGCCGATCCTGCGCTTCATGATCGGCGTCATGGCGCTGGAGGTCTATCTGGACACCGCCCGCCAGCCTCTCCGCCGGCAGGCGCTGGCGCGATGTCTGCGGGATTGGGCGCTCAGGCCGGAGCCATGACCTCGGCCAGCGCGGCGTCATAGACAGCCAGCGCGCTCGCGCTGTCGGTGGCGCGCGACGCGCCCTCGGACAATTGCCGCCGCCAGCCGCGCGCGCCGGGGCGACCGTGAAACAGGCCGAGCATATGTCGGGTGATCTGGTGCAGCCGCCCGCCTTGCGCCAGATGCGCCGCGATCCGCGGGCGCATGGCCCCGGCCGCCTCGACCGGATCGGCAAAGGGCGGGGTCTCGCCCCAAAGCCGGTCGGCCTCGCCCAGAATGTCCCAGGGCTGATGATAGGCGGCGCGCCCGACCATGACGCCATCCATGGCGCCCAGATGCTCGCGCACCTGCGCGAGCGAGGCAATGCCGCCATTCACCGACAGGTGCAGGTCGGGAAATTCTACCTTCATGCGATGGACCAGCGGATAATCCAGCGGCGGGATTTCGCGGTTTTCGCGCGGCGACAGGCCCTGCAGCCAGGCCTTGCGGGCATGGATGGCAATGCGGCGGATCCCGGCCTCGCGCATGCGGCGCAAGAAATCGGGCAGCACGGCTTCGGGATCCTGCTCATCGACGCCGATGCGGCATTTCACCGTGACCTCGACCGGGCTCGCCGCAATCATCGCCGAGACGCATTCCGCGACCAGTTCGGGCCGGGTCATCAGAACCGCGCCGAAGCAGCCCGACTGAACGCGGTCGCTGGGGCAGCCGACATTCAGGTTGATCTCGTCATAGCCCCAATCGGCGCCGATCCGGGTCGCCTCGGCCAGCTGGGCCGGCTCGGAGCCGCCCAGTTGCAAGGCCAGCGGATGCTGGGCCGCGTCGAAATCCAGAAGCCGCGCGCGGTCGCCATGGATGACGGCCGGGGCGGTAACCATTTCGGTATAAAGCAGCGCCCGGCGCGACAGCAGCCGGTGAAAGCCACGACAGGCCGGGTCGGTCCAGTCCATCATCGGCGCGACCGAGAGGCGCGCGGCCGTGACTATATCTGATCTTTCGTCACCCATTTCCCGGCCTTTGCCACAATCCGCACATGATACGTCACTGCCCGGATTTCCAGAGCTTGCGCGCGGCGTTGCTACAGGGTGAGCGCCCGATTCGGAACCCCCGGGGGTGCTGGCGCACACCCGGGGGCTGCCGATCGGTCAATGCGCGGCCCGCTTATTGCAGCGGGACGCCGTTCTTGTGATGGCGCTGCGCCAATTGGCGGGCCAGCTTGCCCTTGGGAATGAACCGTGCCGGCGGGGTAGCCGCCTCGGGGGTCATCTCGGCCAGTTCCGGGAAGATCGTCAGGATCTCAGCCACCGCCTCCGGCGACAGCGACTTCAGCGCCTCGGGACCGGTAAAGAGCGACTCGGCCTCGAGCCCGTCGGCATAGACAATCTCGTGCTGGTCAAAGAGGATGTGGAAATATTCGACCTCGCCGAAATCCATGACCTGCTCGATCGCCGGCAGCGCCAGCAGATGCTTGACCGCGACCAGAACCTCGGACTGGCCGAACATGCGCTCGGCGATGCGCGAGCGGACCAGAACCCGGTGTTGCGGCGACAGATACAGATCCCGCACCGGAATCCCCTGCCCCAGCGCGCCCGCCGAGATGCGGATCGGGCTGATGCGCTGCAGCTTTTCGCTGCGGTCGTTCAGGAAGGCGCGCGAGCCGATCCACGAGATCGGCTTGTAGCCATTGTCCCGGGTCCGGATCATGTCGCCGGCGCGCAGATCCTCGACCGGGCGAAGGCCGGCCATGGTCTCGATCATGCTGCCGCGCACGAAGCAGATCGGGATGGGCGCTTCGATCTCGGAGAAGTTCACGGTATGCAGGTTGCCAGCGGCATCGCGCACCTGGAACGAACCGGAATAGGAATCGCCATCCGCATCCAGCGTCTGGGTCAGCGTGCCCCCCACCCGGGTCAGCCCATCGCCCAGAATGATCTGGTCATAGTCGCGCGAGCCTGCCGATGCGCCCGTATTGCCATCCACCGTAAAATGCCGCTGCCGCCGTCGACGGTGCTCAGCAGGAAGGTATCCTCGTCGTCACCGCCAAGAACGATATCGCCGAGGCCAGCGGTCAGCGAGTCGTTGCCGGTGCCGCCATCCATCCGGTCGATGCCGCCTCCGCCATCCAGCGTATCGTTGCCGGCACCACCGAACACGGTGTCCTGACCGTCGCCACCCGACAGGGAATCGTTGCCAGCCTCGCCGTTGATGTGATCCGAGCCGATGCCGCCCAGAACGGTGTCGTTGTCGGCCCCGGCCCGGATGTGATCATTGCCATCGCCGCCCAGAATGCTGTCATTGCCGGCGTCGCCGTTGATCGTGTCGCTGTCAGCGCCGCCATCGATGATGTCGTTGCCCGCACCACCCAGGATCTGATCGCCGCCCGTGCCGCCGAGGATGCTGTCGGCACCCTCGCCGCCATCGATATAATCCGCGACGTCGCCGCCATCGATGGTGTCATCGCCGATGCCGCCATAGATGACGTCATCGTTGTCGCCGCCCAGGATGCTGTCGTTGCCGCCATCACCATAGATGTTGTCGTTGCCGCCACCACCCTCGATCAGATCGTCGCCATCGCCGCCGAAGAGGCCGTCATTGTCCCCCTCGCCGCGCAGGGTGTCATTGCCGGCGCCCCCGGTCAGGCTGTCGAGCCCGGTGCCCCCCAGCAGAGAATCGTTGCCGGCACCGCCGTCGATGGTGTCGTCCTCGGTGCCGCCGTCGATGGTGTCATTGCCCTCGCCACCGATCAGGTTGTCCCTGCCGGCGCCGCCCAGGATCAAGTCGTTGCCCAGCCCGCCATCGACGTAATCGGCTTCAGCGCCACCGTTGATGGTGTCATCGCCGGCATCGCCCAGCAGCCGGTCCAGCCCGGCTCCGCCGGTGATGACGTCGTCGCCGATACCGCCATCGACCGTGTCGTTGTCGGCACCGGAATCGATGGTGTCATTGCCCTGCTGGCCGTAGATGATATCCGCGCCGGCGCCGCTGATGATCGAGTCGTTGTAATTCGCATCATATTCATGATCGCTGATGGTATCGATCGTGTTCGGCACCACCGTCAGCCGGATGGGATTCGCCACCCCCGCCCCCACCGGCGCAGGCAGGCCGGGCGGAATCGAGGACAGGAACACGACCAGACCGCCCTGCTCGTGGGGATCGCTCTGAGCAGCCGTGACGGGGGTAGTGATGGCCTCGTAATTATAGTCGCATTGCAGGAAACGATACCTGTTCCCGTTCTGATCCTCATAAGTGATGATCTGTTCCAGCAGGACCGCATATTCGACGCCATTGATGACGACGATCTGGTTCGGCTCGTTGAATGTATCGTTGTTGGCCCCGATGCCATCGGTCCTCAGGAAGTTGTCGTCATCCTTGAAGGTGATGGTGATCGGCGCGCCGGTGATGTTGATATTGCCGTAGTGGTTACCGGGAAAGTTGCCCGGATCGGCGAAGTTCGTTGGCCAGACATAGCCCTGATAGTCGAAGCTGCCGCCGGGAATCGTCGAGGCCGGATTCTTGTCGCCATAGATCAGATCGGCGGAATCGCCCGTGGTGATCGTGTCATGGCCGCTGCCGCCATAGATGGTATTGCTGCCCTGGCCGGCATTGATGACGTCATTGTTCGAGCCGCCGTCGATCGTGTCGTTCCCGCTGCCCGCAGAGATCGTGTCATGGCCGCCACCGCCCCAGACCACATTGAGGCCATCGCCGGCATTGATGCTGTCGGCATTGCCACCGCCATCGACGGTGTCGTTCTCGATCCCGGCATCGATGGTGTCGCGGCCATCGCCGCCAAGAATGGAATCGGTGCCAAGGCCGCCGATCAGGATATCATTGCCCAGACTGCCATCGAGGTTGTCATTGCCGGTCCCACCATCAATGATGTCGTCGCCCGCAGCCCCGCCAAGGGTATCGTTACCGCCCTGACCGGAAATCGAATCCGCGTCCGGTGTGCCACCGTAAGTGTCGTTGCCGGAGGTACCAGGAAATACTGCCATGAATCAGCTATCCTCAAAGATGCGCGCAGTTACATTCGCGGGTTGTATAGCGCTATCAAAAAATGAAGTAAATCTGACCAGAAAGACTATATGGATATATCTGGGTGTTGCATTCCCGTTGCATTACAGCAGGTTGGCCCGCCGCCGGAATTCGCAGCATCGCGCGCAGGTTGTGCACCCCCGCCCCCTGCTCGGGAATGGCGGCAAACTGTCGCAGTTCCCAGGGAAAACCACGCAGGAGAACGCTCAGAAAAGGTCGGGATTTCCGTTTTTGATCAATAAAGTGGCGGTCCCAACACGATTCGAACGTGTGGCCTCTACCTTCGGAGGGTAGCGCTCTATCCAGCTGAGCTATGGGACCGCATCAGGCCGCAGGCATCACCCGCAGCCCCCGCTGATTAGCCCCAAACGCGCGGGTCTGCAATGGGGATCAGGCGAAAAGCTCGCGGCAAAAGCCAAGGCCGTCGATCAGCGCGTCCACCTCGGCCAGGGTGTTGTACATGCCGAAACTGGCCCGCGCCGAGGCGGTGACGCCGTAGAA
>JAGPGI010000180.1 GCA_018056045.1 Paracoccus sp. (in: a-proteobacteria) | reverse complement strand
GGCGGTGACCTATGGTTCGGACTGGCGGACGCCGATTTCGAACTGGGACCACCCCTGGGAGACCGCGGCCTATCGCCAGTTCATCTAGGCTGGCGTCCTTTCGCCTGGCTTCGGGGGCGGACGCTCAACCTTGCGGCAGGTCGCCGGGGGTGTCGATGTCGCGCAATCGCTCGGCGGGCAGGAGCAGGCGTTGCGAGGCCGGGACCTCTTGCAAAAGTGCGCCCGCGCCCCGATCCCCGGACAGCAGGGCCAGCGCGCCGAACATCGCGTCGGGAAAGACTGCCGGCGGCATCGGGATATCGCCCGAGGCCGCACATGCCGCCCGGTCTCCGGCACGTGTCAGGATCGCCCGCATATCCGCCACCTGCAGCCATGGCATGTCTCCAAGCGCGACCAGCAGCCGGGTGATGCCGCGTTGGCGCAACCAGCCAAGGCCGGCTTTCAGGCTGTCGGCCTGCGGCAGCCCCGGCGCGACCGGAAGCGCGTCGAAGCCGGCCTTCCGGGCGATCGCGGCCACCGGATCGGCCGAGACCACGGCCAGCCGGAAATCCGCCTCGGGCAGGGCAAGGGCATCCAGCGCATGGGCAACCACCGGCCGTCCGGCCAGCAGCGCCAGCAACTTGTCCCGAGGCCCGAAGCGCCGCGACTGTCCGGCGGCCAGCAGAAGGACCCCAAGGCTCATGCGCGGGTCGCGTCTGCCTGTGCGCGCTGCAGCACATCGGCCAGCACCGAGACCGCCAGCGTGCGCGCGTCGCGGGCCGAGGGGATCAGCCCAAAGGGCGAGGCGATCCGCGCGATATCGCTTTCGGCGACACCTTGCGCGCGCAGGATCTCGCAGCGGGTGCGATGCGCCCGCAGGCTGCCCTGGGCGCCGACATAAAAGGCCGGGCCGGACAGCGCGGCCTGCAAAAGCGCCGGCTCACGGCCATGGTCATGAAAGAACAGCGTGACAGCAGTGCGGGGGTCCAGCGCAAGCCCCTCCGGCCAGCCGGTCGCGGAGAGCGGCTGGCCGAAACCGGCCTGCGCCAATGTCTGGGGGGTGGGCGCGTGCAGCTCTGCCGGATAGCCTGCCTGACGGGCCAACGCTGCAAAACAGGCGGCCTCGGGGCCGGCACCCAGAATCACGAAACGAATTTGCGGCAGGATCTGCAGGGTCAGGCCGCTGTCGTCGGGCCCGACCGCGCCGGTCAGCCGCCCGTCGGGATGCAGCCGGATCGTCGCGGTCTGGCGCTGGCGCAGGGTCCGGGCGGCATCGGCCAGCAGGCGACGGTCGGGATTGGGCAGGATCTGGATGTCCAGACCGCCCCCGCAGGGCAGTTGGATATCAAGAAAGGGCGAGCCGCGGCCATAGCGCAGCGCGCGCGGTTGCCCCGCCTTGATGGCGGCCTGCGCCTGCAGGATCACGTCCTGTTCCAGACAGCCCGAGGACAGGCTGCCCGAGCCTTGCCCCCCGGCGTCGATGACCATGGCCGCGCCGACCGGGCGATAGGCGGCGCCCTCGATCCCGGTGATCACCGCCAGAGCGAAATCGCCCTCGGGCGGGATGGCGGCAAGGGGGAAATCGCTTTCGCAGATCTTGGCGCGCATGCCGGGCCGGGTTGCACCGCCGGGCTGGCGCGGGTCGAAAGCTGCGGTCATCTCGTTCATGAAGGTTCCGTTCCCGAATTTCGATCAGATCGGTGCCGTGTCGGGCTGCGGCGCGCCCCGCGTCATGCCCGTCCAGCCCTGTGTCCGGGTCCCGGCTATTCCCCGATGGCGGGGCGGGACACGCGTTCACCAGCCCCTATGGATAGCGCCCCGCGCGCCGCCGCGAAAGCCCGCATGGCGCGGCGATTGATTGCGCAGGCTGATAAGGCTTATCAGCCCGGCCCCATAGTCCTATTGCCGGCCTCGTGCCAATATGGAAGACTTGTCGGTCCGGTGTGGGCTGTGATCCACGCCCCGACGCATCCCAGCCATATGTAGCGAGGAAACATGAAACTTCAGGTCAATGGGAACAGCTATGATGTGGCCTCGGCGGGCGACACCCCGCTTTTGTGGGTCATTCGCGACGAACTCGGCCTGACCGGCACGAAATATGGCTGCGGTATGGCGCAATGCGGCGCCTGCTCGGTGTTGGTCGACGGCGTGGTGACCCGCTCTTGCGTGACGCCGGTCGACAGCGTCGAGGGCAGCCAGATCACCATCGAGGCCATCGAAAAGGATGAGGTCGGCAAGCGCGTGGTCGAGAAATGGGTCGAACATCAGGTCGCCCAATGCGGCTATTGCCAGTCGGGCCAGGTGATGGCCGCGACGTCGCTGCTCAAGGAAAATCCCGCGCCCAGCGATGAGGATATCGCCGCCGCCATGGTCAACCTGTGCCGCTGCGGGACCTATAACGCCATCAAGACCGCCGTGCATGATCTGGCCGGCAACAAGGAGGCCGCACTGTGAAGGATCAGATCCAATCCCCGAAGACCGGGCTGCCGAATGGCGAGCCGGTCAATATCTCGCGCCGGCGCTTCCTGCTGAGTTCTGCCGGCGTGGCGGCGGGCTCGCTGGTGCTTGGCTTTGGCCTGCCGCTGGGCCAGGCCCGCGCGCAGGCGGCCGCAACCCCGGTGGCGGCGGGCACGCGTGTGCCGGCCTTCCTTGAGATCCGGCCCGACAGCACGGTCCGCCTGCTCAGCCCCTTTATCGAGGGCGGGCAGGGCATCTTCACCGCTATGGCCCAGATCGTCGGCGAGGAACTGGACGTTGACCCCGCCAGCTTCGTGGTCGAAAGCGCGCCTGCGGGCAGCGACTATCTGGTCATGGATGGCGGCATGCGCTTTACCGGCGGCAGCATGTCGGTGCGCAGCAGCTATATGACCATGCGCCGGCTGGGGGCGACGACCCGGCACATGCTGCTTGAGGCCGCAGCGGCGCGGCTGAAGGTGCCGCTGGCCGAGTTGACGACCGAGCCGGGACGGGTGATCCATGCCGCGTCCGGCCAGTCCATCGCCTATGGCGATCTGGCGGGCGATGCGCTGGATATGGCGGCCCCCGCCGCCGATAGCGTGACCCTGCGCGATCCGTCGCAGTTTCGCTGGATCGGCAAGCGCGTTGGCCGGGTTGATGCGCATGCGAAATCGACCGGGCAGGCCATCTACAGCATCGATTGCAAGCTGGACGGCATGCTGCAGGCCGCCATTCAGCACGCGCCGCGCCTTGGTCTGGCCGTCGGCAAGATCACGAACGAGGCCGAAATCGCCGCGCAGGCGGGCGTGCATTCCGTCCACAGCCTGCCCGGCGCGGTGGCCGTGGTTGCCGAACGCTGGTGGGTCGCGAAAACCGCCGTCGAGGCGTTGCAGGTGGATTGGGTCGAGGGCAAGGACCTTGATCCGTCATGGCGCCGCATGCCTGCCGATTTCTCGACCGCCGCCTTTGCCGAGCGGCTGGCCAATGAGCCGGGCGAGGGGCTGACCGCCGAAACCGGCGGCGATGTCGCTGCGGCGCTGAAAGACGCGGGCCCGGTCGTCGAGGCGACCTATCACAGCCAGTATCTGAACCATGTCCAGCTTGAGCCGCCCTCGGCGCTGGCGAATTTCGCCGAGGATGGCAGTCTGGACGTCTGGATGCCCAATCAGGCACCCGAGATGTTCCAGGCCCAGATCGCCAAGCTGACCGGGCTTGAGGCCGCGCAGATCAGGGTGCATTCGCCGCTGCTGGGTGGTTTTTTTGGGCGCCATTTCACCTATCCCGCCGCCAGCCCCTATCCGCAGGCGATCCAGCTTGCGCGCGAGCTCAAGCGTCCGGTCAAGGTGATCTGGAGCCGCGAGGAGGAGTTCCTGCGTGATCCGCTGCGCCCGATGGCGGCGGTGCGGTTCCGGGGCGCCATGGGCAAGGACGGCCTGCCCGTCGCGCTTGAGGCGATCAGCGCTTGCGAAGGCCCGACCGAGTCGATGGCAGGCCACAATCCCAAGGCGCTGGACCGCACCGCGCTTGAGGGGCTGGCCGGCAAGGTCTACGGCATCCCGAACCGCCGCATTGCCCAGCTTTACGTCCAGAACCCGACCATGCTGGCCTATTGGCGCTCGGTCGGGAATTCGATGAATGACTTCTTCTACGAGACGTTCCTTGATGAGCTGGCTGACAGCGCCGGGCAGGACCCCTATGACATGCGGCTGCGGCTGCTGGCGGGGAGCGCGCGGCTGACCACGCTTTTGCAGGCGGTGGGCGATCTGTCGGGCGGCTGGAAGCGCGGTCCCTTCACCGCCGAGGATGGCAGCCAGCGCGCGCGCGGCGTCGCCATGGCCTCTCCCTTTGGCAGCGAGACGGCGGCGATTGCCGAGGTCTCGATCCGGGATGGCGAGGTGGTGGTCCATGACGTCTGGCAGGCGATCGACCCGGGCAGCATCGTGAACCCGGCGATCATCGAGGCGCAGGTCAATTCCGCCGTGGCGCTGGGCTTGTCGCAGGTGCTGGTGGAGGAAACCCTCTATGAGAACGGCGCGCCGGTGGCACGCAATCTCGATGCCTATCCGATCCTGTCGCCCGAGCGCATGGCGCGGGTGCATGTGCGCATCGTCGAAAGCGGCGCGCCCATGGGCGGCATCGGCGAGCCGGGCCTGCCGGCCATCCCGCCGGCGGTGGTCAATGCGGTCTCGACCCTGACCGGGCAGCGCATCCGCAGCATGCCGCTGTCGCGCCATACGTTCGAGGGCTGAGAGGCCTTGCAAGGATCGGCGCATGGCCGGGGATATCCGGCCATGCGCGTCGCCATTGCGGCCTAAACTTCGGTTTATTCCGCCCGGTTCGGCCCTGGGACCAATGGCGCGCGACGGTATTTTGCGTCTGGCTGATCCTTGGGCCGGTCAGGCTGGCCAGAGCCCGAGGGTAGGGAGGGAACCCGAATGCGCAGAGATATTCACATCGCGGCAGTGCTGCTGATGGCCGGGGCGTCGCTGGCGCAGGCCGAAACCAATGAGGACCGGATTGTCCGGGATCTGAGCCGGCAGGGATTTCGGGATATCGAGATCCGCCGCGAGGATGGCCTGATGAAGGTCGAGGCATGGCGCGGCTCGCATGAGCTGGAAATCACCTATGACCTGTCCACGGGAGATATCGTCAAGCAGGAGATGGAGCACCATCCCGGCGCGCCCGGGCTGGCTCTGGGGCGCCCGCACGATGATGAGGATGACGACCGCGGAAGGGGCCGGGGTCGTGGCCGCGGGGGCGACGATGGCCGGGCCGACGATGACGACGACCGAGACGACAATGGCGGCGGTCGCGGGCGCGGCGACAGCGACGATGGCCCGGGCGACGACAATGGCGGCGATCGCGGCGATGATGACAGCGACGACGGTCCCGGCGATGACAATGGCAGCGATGACAATGGCGGCGGCCGCGATGGCGGTGGTCGGGGCGGTCACGACTGATGCGGGCTGTGGCCGGGTCTGACCGGACCCGGCCAATCATGGTATGATGTGGCGCGCTTCCGGAGGTCGCATGAGCCTACGTCCCTGTATTCCCGCGATGCTGTTTGTGGTGATGCTTGTCCTTGCGGGGGGCATGGCGCAGGCTGCGCCCGATTATGCCGGGCGGGTGGTCCGGCAATTGGCCGATCAGGGATATCGCCAGATCGAGGTCCGGCGCAGCCTGCTGGGCAAGGTGATCGTGACCGGCAGCCGCCCCGGTCAGCAGCGCGAGATCGTCATCGACCCGCGAAACGGCGAATTGCTGCGCGATCTGGTGCGTCAGGGCGCCGGCGCGCCGGTCGCGGCCGGGACGGTCAGCGATTCCTCGGGTCATCAGGGGCGCGGTCGGGGTCGGGGTGGCAGCAACGACGCGGATGACGACGACAACAGCGACGACGATGATGACAGAGGCGGCGGCCGCGGCAGCAGCGACGACGATGATGACAGTGGCGGCGGCCGCGGCGGCAACGACGGTGATGGTGACGGCAGCGACGACAGCGGCAGTGACAGCGATGACGGGGACGATTGATGGCCCGGGCCGGAGTTGAGCGATGCTGAGATCCCTGCCGATCGTCGCGGTTCTGGCCTTGCAGGG
>JAGPGI010000179.1 GCA_018056045.1 Paracoccus sp. (in: a-proteobacteria) | reverse complement strand
TTACGAATCCGCCTCGTTCCAGTGGCTGTGGTTCGAACAGCAGCAAGAGGCGGGCGTGCTGGGCACCGAGACCGACCAGTTCAACGGCATCCACGAGGCGCTGGTCGAACGCTGGGCCGAGATCTGCCAGCCCGGCGAGACCGTGCATTTCGCCGGCGACCCCGATAACCCCGAGGATTACGCCACCGTCGAGACCCTGGCCTGGGCCGCGCGCGAGGCGGATCTGGGCGCGCAGTTCACGCCGCTCGCGCAGATCGGCCTGACCGACGAGGGGCAGTTCGCCGACGACCAGTCCCGCGTCATCGGCACGCTGTTCAAGCTCTACCCTTGGGAAGACATGCTGCGCGACGAGTTCGCGCCCTATCTGCAAAGCAGCCAGACCCGCTTCATCGAGCCGCCATGGAAGGCGATCCTGTCGAACAAGGGCCTGCTGCCGCTTTTGTGGCAGATGTTCCCCGGCCACCCGAACCTGTTGCCGGCGTTTTTCCTTGAAGACGTCGCCGACGCGCTCAAGGGCGGCGCCCCTGCGCCCGCCGTCGCCGCGGCCTTTGATGCGGCCCGCGACGAGCTGGCGCGCGGCCATGTGCTGAAGCCGATCTTTTCGCGCGAGGGCGCAGGCGTCAGCATCTGGGAACAGGGCCGCGAGGTCGCGCAGACCCAGGATGACAGCTATTCGCATCATCCGATGATCGTGCAGGGGCTGGCGCGGCTGCCCGATTTCGGCGGCTTTCATCCGGTTCTGGGCGCGTGGATCATCGGCCGGTCCTGCCGGGGCCTTGGCCTGCGCGAGGATCGCTCGCGCATCACCCACAACCTGTCGCGCTTCAAGCCGCATTTCATCGAGGGCTGATTCATGACCAAGATCCATTCCATCCGCAAACGCTCGCGCCATGTGGCGCTGGTTCTGGCCGGAACCGCCACGCTGGCTTTGGCCGCCTGCGAGGACGACCGCGTGGATGCGCAGAGCTTTCCCGATCTGGAAAGCTGCGTCGCCGCCAGCAAGGAAAACGGCCTGTGGTTCACCGAGGACGACTGCCGCAAGAACTTCGCCGCCGCTGAACAGGAGCATCTGGAAACCGCGCCGCGCTACGAATCCAAGGAACTCTGCGAAAAGGAACACGGCGCCGGCCAGTGCGAGGGCGATCCGACAGCGCAGAATTCGGGCGGCGGGTTTTCCTTCATGCCGCTGCTCGTGGGTTACATGATGGGTTCGATGCTGTCGCGCGGCGGCGGCATCTTCTCGCAGCCGATGGTCAGGACGGCATCGGGCGGCTATTCGACGCCCAAGGGCGACCAGACCTTCGCCAGCAATCGCGGCACCGGCAAGGTCGCGGCCTCGACCTTCCAGCGCGCGCCCTCGACCATCGGAAAGCCACCGATGACGGCCTCGCAGGTCAGCCAGCGTGGCGGTTTCGGCGCGGGCGCCACCGCGCGTTCGGGCAGCCGCAGCAGCTTTGGCGGCTAGGCCGGGACCGGGGCGGATCACGCAGGGGATTGACGCGGCTTGCGTTAGCGCCCCAAAAAACGCTATTTCGGGGGCGAAAACGCCCTCTCATTCCTGTCACGAGGTATTTCCATGACTCCCGAGATCCAGTCCCAGAAGTCCCGCGCCTTGTGCGAACTTGCCCCGGTGATCCCGGTTCTGGTCGTGGCCGATGCCAGCAAGGCCGAGGGGCTGGCGACGGCGCTGGTCGCAGGCGGGCTGCCGGTGCTTGAGGTGACGCTGCGCACCCGGGCCGCGCTGGATGTCATCCGCGAGATGGCCAAGGTTCCGGGCGGCCATGTCGGCGCTGGCACCGTCCTGACCCCCGATGACGTCAAGCGCGCCAAGGATGCGGGGGCAAGCTTTGCCGTCTCGCCCGGCGCGACCGAGCGTCTGGTCAGGGCCTGCGAAGAGGCCGAACTGCCGCTGCTGCCCGGCTCGGCCACCGCCTCCGAGGTGATGCGGGCGATGGAATGGGGCTATTCGATGCTGAAATTCTTCCCGGCCGAGGCGGCGGGCGGCGCCAAGATGCTGAAATCGCTGGGCGGCCCGCTGCCGCAGGTCAGCTTTTGCCCGACCGGAGGCGTCTCGCCCACGAATGCGCGGGACTATCTGTCGCTCTCGAACGTGATCTGCGTCGGCGGAAGCTGGATCAGCCCCGATGCCGAGGTCGCCGCCGGCAACTGGGCCGCGATCGAGGCGCGCGCGCGCGAAGCCCGCGCGCTGAAATGAGCCGATGACCGCCGCGCCAGCCGATCCGATGCGCCGGGCATGGCGCAATGTCGTCGTGCTGCTGCTGGCGCAGGCACTTCTGGGTGCGCAGATGTCGATGATCTTCATCGTCGGCGGACTGGCCGGCCAGATGCTGAGCCCGAACCCCTGCATCGCCACGCTGCCGCTGTCGATGATCATTCTTGGCTCGGCGGCTTCGGCCCGTCCCTTGGCGGGGTTCATGCGCCGCCACGGCCGCCGGGCCGGCTTTCTGCTGGCCTGCATCTCGGGCGGGCTTGGCGCGGCGCTGGCCGCTTATGCGCTGATTGCGGGAAGTTTCTGGCTGTTCATGCTGAGCGGTCTGCTGACCGGGGTCTATATGGCGGCGCAGGGGTTTTACCGCTTTGCCGCCACCGATTGCGCGCCGCCCGAATTCCAGTCGCGCGCCATTTCGCTGGTCATGGCGGGCGGGCTTGCGGCCGCGATCACCGGCCCGGCTCTGGTGCGGCTGACCTCGGAGGTCACGGCGATCCCGTTTCTGGCCACCTATGCCGCGATCATCGGGCTGAACCTGCTGGGGCCGGTGCTGTTTGCATTCCTTGACATTCCGCGCCCGCCCGCGCCTGCCGCCGGCGCCGCGAGCGGCCGTCCGCTGGGCGAGCTGATCCGCGTGCCGCAGATCGCGGTGGCGATGATCTGCGGGATGGTGTCTTACGCGCTGATGAATCTGGTGATGACCTCGGCGCCCTTGGCCGTGGTGGGCTGCGGCTTTCAGACCGCTGATGCGGCGAGCATTGTCGCGGGCCATGTGCTGGCAATGTATATGCCGTCCTTTTTCACCGGCCATCTGATCGCCCGCTTTGGTGCGCGGCAGATCGTCATGATCGGTCTGCTCATTCTGGCCGCTGCCGGGGCCGTGGCCCTGTCCGGGGTCGAGCTGGGACATTTCTATGTCACGCTGATCCTTTTGGGGCTGGGCTGGAATTTTGGCTATATCGGCGCGACCGCCATGCTGACCCGCGCCTATCGTCCGGAAGAGCGCGAGACCGTTCAGGGGCTCAATGACGCCGTGGTGTTCAGCGGGGTGTTTCTGGCCTCGCTATCCTCGGGCGGGTTGATGAACTGCATGGGCGGCTCGGCTCAGGCGGGGTGGAATGCGGTCAATCTGGCGATGCTGCCGTTTCTGGTGCTGGCGGGCGGCGCGCTTTTGTGGCTGATGCTGCGGCCGCGCGAGATTGCGCAATAAGACCGGGGCCCTGCCCCGGACCCCGGGATATTTCGACATGAAAGAAATTTAGAAAAGGGATTTCTGGGCTTTTTCGGGGTCTGGTTTTCTGGCGGGTTTTGCGGGCGGGATCTCGGGGCGCGCGCTCATGCGGCCATCAAGGAACTCGATCTCGAAGCGCGGGGTTTGCGCGGCCTCGTCAGAGCGGGTGATCAGGCCGGTCGGGCCATGGATCACGGCATAGCCGCGTTTCAGGGTTTCCTTGTAACCCAAGGTCTGGCGCAGGCGGTCGAGACGGTCGAGCCTTTCGCGGCGCGGGGGCAGCAGGCGCTCGGCCGCGGCGATCATGCGGCGGCCGAGGTTTGCGGTCCGTTCGCGGTCGCGCGCGATATTGCGCGTGGCATCGGAGAGCGTGCGCGCGCGGGCGCGGATCAGGCGTTGGGCGATCTCGGTCAGGCGCTCCCTGCGTCGCGCCCCGGCTCTGGCTTCGGCCAGCGGCAGGCGCTGGCCGAGACCGGCGAGGCGCTCGCGGCGGGTGCGGATATTGCCGCGCAGGGCCGCGAGCGACAGCGGCAGCGCGCTGAGCCGGTCGCGGCGGCTGCGGACAAAGCCCTTCAGCGCAGGCTCCAGCCGTCCGGCGATCAGGTCGAAGCGTTGCCGTGCCGGATCTGTCAGGGCTTGCGGGCGGCCAAGCGCGCGACCCAGATCGGTCAGGCGCTGGCGCTGACGCGCGCCCCGCTGCTGGCTGGCGCGGATCATGCGCGAGCCGTTCTCGGCCAGCCGCGCCATCAGTTCGGCGCGCACCGGCACCGCCATTTCCGCCGCGGCCGTAGGGGTCGGCGCCCGGCGGTCGGCGGCGAAGTCGATCAATGTGGTGTCGGTTTCATGGCCGACCGCCGAGATCAGCGGGATTTCACTGGCAGCGGCGGCGCGGACGACGATTTCCTCGTTGAAGCCCCAGAGGTCCTCAAGGCTGCCACCCCCCCGCGCCACGATGATCAGGTCCGGGCGCGGGATCGGGCCGTCCTTGGGCAAGGCGTTAAAACCCTGAATGGCGGCGCTGACCTGCGAGGCGCTGGCCTCACCCTGCACGGCCACCGGCCAGATCAGCACATGTGTCGGGAAACGGTCGCGCAACCGGTGCAGGATGTCGCGAATGACCGCCCCCGAGGGCGAGGTCACGACGCCGATGACGCGCGGCAACCAGGGCAACGGGCGTTTGCGCGATTCGTCGAACAGCCCTTCGGCGGCGAGTTGCTTGCGGCGCTTTTCCAGCATCATCATCAGCGCGCCGGCGCCGGCGGGTTCGATCTCGTCGACGATCAGCTGATATTTCGACTGGCCCGGGAAAGTGGTCAGGCGGCCGGTGGCGATGACCTCGATGCCTTCTTCAGGCCGGGTCGAGATGCGCGCGACCTGCCCCTTCCACGAGACAGCCGCGATGACCGAGCGGTCGTCCTTGAGGTCGAAATAGATATGTCCCGAGGACGGGCGCGAGACGCGGCCGATCTCGCCGCGCACGCGGACGCGGCCGAATTCGCCCTCGAGCACGCGTTTGACCGCGCCCGATATCTCGGAGACGGTGAATTCATGCGCGTTGCTGCCGGGGCCCGGTTCGGGCGTGTCGTCGAAAAGCTCCATCCGCCGGTTCTGGCGCGGGCGGGCGGCCGGATCAAGGGGATTGATCCTGCGCATGCCAGTTCCTAGAAGGCGGCAACAGTCGCAAAGGGGACCTGCGCCATGAATATTCTGATCCTTGGCAGTGGCGGGCGCGAACATGCGCTGGCCTGGGCGATCCGGCAGAACCCGAAATGCGACCGGCTGTTCGTCGCCCCCGGCAATGCCGGCATGGAGCCTATGGCGCGGCTGGCGGCGCTGGATATCCTGTCCGGACCCGCCGTGATTGGCTTTTGCGAGGAAAACGCCATTGATCTGGTGGTGATCGGCCCCGAGGCGCCCTTGGCCGCCGGCGTTGCCGATGATCTGCGCGCGGCGGGGATTCTGGCATTCGGCCCGTCCAAGGCCGCGGCGATGCTGGAAGCCTCGAAAAGCTTCACCAAGGAGGTCTGCGATGCCTGCGGGGCGCCGACCGCCGCATGGGCGCGCTTTGATGCCGCGGACCCCGCGCGCGCCTATATCCGCGCGCAAGGCGCCCCCATCGTCATCAAGGCCGACGGTCTGGCCGCCGGCAAGGGCGTGACCGTTGCCATGACTGAGGCCGAGGCCCTCGACGCCATCGACCGTGCCTTCGGCGGCGAATTCGGCGCGGCCGGCGCCGAGGTGGTGATCGAGGAATTCATGGCCGGCGAAGAGGCCAGCTTCTTCATTCTGTGCGACGGCACCGATTGCCTGCCCGTCGGCACCGCGCAGGACCACAAGCGCGTGGGCGACGGCGATACCGGGCCGAATACCGGCGGCATGGGCGCCTATTCCCCGGCCCCGGTACTGACGCAGGCCATTCAGGATCAGGTCATGGCCGAGATCGTACGCCCGACCGTGGCCGAGATGGCGCGGCGCGGGACGCCGTTTCAGGGCGTGCTTTATGCCGGGCTGATGATCGAGAACGGCCATGCCCGGCTGGTCGAATACAATGTCCGCTTTGGCGACCCGGAATGTCAGGTGCTGATGATGCGTCTGGGCGCGCAGGCGC
>JAGPGI010000178.1 GCA_018056045.1 Paracoccus sp. (in: a-proteobacteria) | reverse complement strand
GCCGTTCGCCGAGTAATTATAGGCGGTCGATCCGGCGGGCGTACACAACAGCGCGCCGTCGCAGACCAGCTCCTCCATCCGCACGCGGCCATTGACGGAAATGCGCAGCCTTGCGGCCTGGGGGCCAGCGCGCAGCAGGCTGACCTCGTTGATGGCAAGCGCGCAATGCTCATGCCCGTCGGTGGTGCCGGCGGTCATCGCGAGCGGATTCACGACGGTCGCCTCGGCCGCCTGAATGCGCTGGGGCAGGTCGTCCTCGGAATAGCTGTTCATCAGGAACCCGACCGTGCCGCGATTCATCCCGTAGACTGGCAGGCCGCTGTTCTGATGCATCACAGACAGCATCAGCCCGTCGCCCCCCAGCGCCACGACCACATCGGCATCAGGCAGGCGGGCATGGCCGTAACGCGCGGTCAGCGCTTCGGCGGCGGTGACGGCGGACTCGGTGCTGGCGGCAATGAAATGCATCTTCATAGGGTTATCTTGCGCCGGCACGGGGCAGACGCAAGCCCCGATCAGCGCATGGGATATCTACCGCCCGCACGTCGCATCCATCCTAGCGGGCGGCGACAAAAGCCGCTAGAAGGCCGGCAAGCCGCTTTTTGCATGAGGACCAGATGACCGACACCGGATTCTTCACCGAGACGCTGGACAGCCGCGATCCCGAAATCTTTGGCGCCATCCGCAAGGAACTGGGCCGTCAGCGCGACGAGATCGAGCTGATCGCCAGCGAGAACATCGTCTCGAAAGCGGTGCTTGAGGCGCAGGGCTCGGTCCTGACCAACAAATATGCCGAAGGCTATCCTGGCAAGCGCTATTACGGCGGCTGCCAATATGTCGATATCGTCGAAACGCTGGCGATCGAGCGCGCGAAAGAGCTGTTCGATTGCGGCTTTGCCAACGTGCAGCCGAATTCGGGCAGCCAGATGAACCAGGCGGTGTTTCTGGCGCTGCTGCAGCCCGGCGACACCTTCATGGGGCTGGACCTGAATTCTGGCGGCCACCTGACCCATGGCAGCCCGGTGAACATGTCCGGGAAATGGTTCAACGTCGTTTCCTACGGCGTGCGCAAGCAGGACCAGTTGCTGGACATGGAGGAAATCCGTCGCAGCGCGCATGAGCACAAGCCCAAGCTGATCGTGGCCGGCGGCACCGCCTATAGCCGCGTCTGGGACTGGGCAGAATTCCGCAAGATCGCCGATGAGGTTGGCGCCTGGCTGATGGTCGATATGGCCCATATCGCCGGTCTGGTCGCGGGCGGGCAGCACCCCTCGCCCCTGCCCCACGCCCATGTCGTGACCACCACCACGCATAAATCGCTGCGCGGGCCCCGTGGCGGCATGGTGCTGACCAATGACGCCGAGATCGCGAAAAAGATCAATTCGGCCGTCTTCCCCGGCCTGCAGGGCGGTCCGCTGATGCATGTCATCGCCGCCAAGGCGGTCGCCTTCAAAGAAGCGCTTGAGCCGGGCTTCAAGGATTACGCAGCCCAGGTCGTCAAGAACGCGCAGGCCATGGCCGATGAGCTGATGAAGGGCGGCATCGACATCGTCTCGGGCGGCACCGACAACCACCTGTGTCTGGCCGACCTGCGCCCGAAAGGCGTGACCGGCAAGGCGACCGAGGCGGCGCTGGGTCGCGCGCATATCACCTGCAACAAGAACGGCGTGCCGTTCGACCCGGAAAAGCCCTTTGTCACCTCGGGCATCCGCCTTGGCGCGCCGGCGGGCACCACCCGCGGCTTCAAGGAGGAGGAATTCCGCCAGATCGCCCGCTGGATCGTCGAGGTCGTCGACGGCCTTGCCGCCAATGGTGAGGAAGGCAATGCCGAGGTCGAGGCCAAGGTGAAGGCCGAGGTCGAGGCGCTTTGCGCCCGCTTCCCGCTTTACGCCGGGATGTAATCCACGAACGGGGACGCGCGGGGCCAGCCCCGTGCGCCTGAACACCGGCCGGGTGGCCGGATATCTGCCCGAGTGCCGGGCTTTGCCACAGGTTTCATCGTCACATCGGCATCGACACCGTGAAGATGACCGCGCGGCGGGGGGCGCCTTTAGATCAGCCCCCGCTGCACCATGATCCAGACCGCCACCGCGCCTAGGACCATCAGCCCCAGCAGCACGCTGGCGGCGATGCCGACTGCGCCGCCCTGCAGCCGCGCGCCCTTGCCCAAGGGCCGCAGGTAATGCGTCAGCGCCTTGTGGGCGCGCTCGAACCGGTCGAAATTCACCTGCCGCGCCAGTTTCGGATGCCCGGCCATGCGGTCGCCGTCCAGCAGTATCCGCGCCTCGCGCCGCAGCTTGCGGGGCAGCGCGCCGCCGCGCTTGCGCATCATGCTGTCGAGATCCGCCTGATGCCCGCGCCGGAGGCCGCCAAACCGCGCCGCCATCAGCCCCGCCACCTCATCCGCCATCGGCCGGATATTCTCGATGCTCATCCCTGCCCCCGTTTTTCTGCCAGATTAACGCCTCTGGCGCCGCTTCACCAGTGGCGCTAGGCTGCCGCCATGATGCTGAACACGATCGTGACGGGAACCGATACCGAACAGCCGCCAGTGCTGCTGGCGCATGGGCTTTTCGGTTCGGGCAAGAATCTGGGCGGACTGGCGCGGCGGCTGGCCGAGACCCGGCGCGTGATCTCGGTCGAGATGCGCAATCATGGCGACAGCTTCCACGACCCCGATCACAGCTATCCGGCGCTGGCCGGCGATCTGGCCGAGGTAATCGCGGCCCATGGTCGTCAGGCCGATGTGCTGGGCCATTCCATGGGCGGCAAGGCCGCGATGATGCTGGCGCTGACCCGGCCCGAGCTGGTGCGCAAGCTGGTGGTGATGGACATCGCCCCCTATGCCTACAGCCATACCCAGACCGCGCTGATCGACGCCATGGAGGGGATGGATCTGACCGGCCTGCGCCTGCGCTCGGATGCCGATGCACGGCTGGCCGCCTCCATCCCCGAGCCGGGGATCCGCGCCTTTCTGCTGCAATCGCTGGACCTGAAATCGGACCCGCCACGCTGGAAATACAACCTGACCGCGCTGCGCGATCAGATGAACCAGTTGATCGGCTGGCCCGAGACGGCAACCAAGGGGACCTATGAAGGCCCTGCCCTGTTCCTTGCGGGCGCCGACTCCGATTATTGCCGCGAACCGCAGGTCGAGGCCATCCGCGCCTATTTCCCCCAGGCAAAGCTCAGGTATTTCGCCGGGGCCGGTCATTGGCTGCATGCCGACCGCCCCGCTGAAGTGGCCGAGGTAGCAGCAGAGTTTCTGGGCTAAGCACCCGGCAACCGTCATGCCCGGCGGACACTTACCGGCGTTTCGGCATGGGGTCAGGCGCCCCACGACACAGCCTGTCCTTTGCTCAGGCCTCTTCCTCCAGACGCCGCGCCACCAGCCATGTCACCGGCAAAGCGGCGATGCCTCCGGCCAGCGCCGCGCCGGCGATCGAGGCGACATCATAGCGGCCCATGACCAGAACCACGACGATCCCGATCCCGGCCAGCGTGGTGAAGGCGATGGAAAAAAGCAGCATGAAAAGACGAGACATGGGGCTTGGTCCTTTATTGTCCTGACACCACATTAAAGCGGCGCCGGGGACCCTGCCTTGATCTGGCGCAGAAATGCCGCGAAATCCCGGAACCAGATCAGGCCAGTCGGCGCATTCGCCTGCGCTGTGCTTCAATAGCAATCCAGCGCCACGCGCGCCTCGCCCGTGTCACCGGGGATGCGGCTGCGCAGGCTGTTCGGGATCACCCGGCAGCCGGTTGTCTTTTCGGCAGCCTGCACCATCAGTTCCGGGACCACGCCGCGTTCGCGCCGCGTCAGGTAGCCATGGCGGATCACCTCGGCCGAATTGCCATCATGAAATATCGTGAAATCAATGCCCTGAAGCGTGATATCGTGGCGGGTCGCGTTGAAGTAGCCCGGCGCGGGCGAGGCACAGGCGGCAAGCAGAAGGATCAGGGGGATCAGAATCACACGCATGGGTCTTGGTAACGCGAATTCGTTAACCAAACCCTAACATCCGCTGGAACCCCGCGCTAAAAGAAGGCGTTTGACAGCGAGTGACATTCGCATTGCAGGAGTATGGAATGCCCAGAATCTTCAAGCTTTTCCCGGCGCTTGCGCTGCTCGCGCTGGCGGCCTGCCAGACTGTCGAGGGCGCCGGGCGCGACCTTCAGACCGCAGGTCAGGTGGTCGAGCAGGAAAGCCGCGACGTACAAAGCGGCATGTGATCGCGGGCGGCCCCGGCGCCGCCCCATCATCCCAAAATCCGCCGTAACCTGCGCAGACCGCGCGTGGACAGGCGACACGCCTGCGGTATATCCTTACCGCCAGCCCCGGATTCGCGTTTTGGCGCCCCTGCGAAACATGCTATGATTGTCCGCACTTACCTTCGTTCTCATTTCGAGGAAGGTTGCCATGTCGGGCATTCTTTTTCTGATTTCCTTCGTGCTGGTGATCGCGCTGATCTGCGTGATCGGCGGCATCTATGCACTGCTGCGCCAGCAGATCGTCGTCGACGAACACGGCCAACCAAGCGAGATCGAGCTGCCATGGTTCGGCAAGATCAAGACCAACTACCCCTCGTTGATCGCGGTCGGGCTGGGGATCGCGCTGGCGACCTTTGTGGCCAGCAAGCTGGAGCCCGCACCCGAAATCCGCAACCTGCCGCTGGTCGCCACGCTGGAAACCGACAACCTGCCGCCGGGCAGCTATGTGATGGTCGCGGCCTTTCCGCAGCGCCATCTGAAGGGCTCGCAGGAGTTCTTTCAGAACGGCAGGGGCACGATGGAGCTGCTGGTCGAGGAACCCGGCCCCTACACGGTCGTGGCGCTGTCGCCGACCGATCTGGGGTCGGACGGGCGGCTGATCTATACGGTGACTCAGGGCCCGGCGATCTTTGACGGGGGACGGCTGTCCTTTAGCGGCCGGCTGACCCGCAACCATGTCAGCAATGGGGATGGATCATGACGCGGCTTGGCACAGTTGTGGCGCTGGCTTTCGCCTGTGGCAGCCCCGCCGGCGCACAAGTGGCGATGATTCAGGGCAAGCTGCAGGATGCCGACGGCAAACCCGTGGCGGGCTTTCCGATAATCCTGGAAAATGCCGACAGCGCCGCCAAGGGCTATTCGGGCAATATCGGCTTTACCTCTGAAACCGGGGAATTCGCGGTGGCGGTGGACCAGCCCGGCCAATATGACGCGATCCTACCCAATGTTCCCGGCGGGATTCTGGGCCAGTTCGAGGTCGCGCCCGAGGACCTGCAGCCGACCGCCGAGGCCAAGGCCCCGCAGGATCTGGGCACGATCTATCTGCCGACCAAGGGCGCCTGGCGCTGAGCCGCTTAACGCCGCCTGAACCGGGAGATGCGCGGCTGGGGCATGTCGCGCCATCTTCGCCCGCGCCTGCCCGGTGCGCCGATCTTTTCCACCGTCGCGCTGGCCCGGCGCGGCGGGGTGGCGCTGGTTGATCATGTCGGGCATCTGCGATATTGCTGGTGGAAACCCCTGCAGCATGGCTTTGTGACGTGGCCCGAGGATTGGCCGTATTCGTCGTGTCATCGGCATCGGGCGATGTGACGGGGGTAGGATGCGTATTTACACGCTCCGTTGGGGTGGCTGGCTGGTGATGGTGCGGTGAGCACACTACCAACACCACAATGCTTACCGATCACCCTCGTCGATTATTGGGGCGCCCGGGTATGCAGCCGGGATTTGTTCTTTAGATATAAGAACTCTTGACCTAGGAAGATCGCCACCAATGTACTGAAGAAAATTAAAATTCGCGCCCATGTCTACCTGAGAGAAATATACTGAGAACAAAGACAAAAATATTACAACGTCCGGACTATCCGGAATGATCAAAAAAGAGCCTTGCGCGGGCAAAAGCGAAACAGAATGATCCGCCAAAATATTGGCTATTGTTCCACAGCCCAACACATATATGCAGTCAATCTGCTTCTCAACAGGAAGCCCAGACTCCCTCCTGCATTCCCCAAGTGGCGTGTCGTTTGAGGTGAAGATCGCCTGTATCCGAGCGCTAGACAAGGATTTTCTGCCGCAAGCGGCACCTGCGGTCGCGCAGACTGCTGGATCTGGACGGATCAGACC
>JAGPGI010000177.1 GCA_018056045.1 Paracoccus sp. (in: a-proteobacteria) | reverse complement strand
GGCGTAAAGTTCCCGCGCGGCACCGGCCTTGCGCGCTTGCCCCGCCCCGGCCGCCCCGGTAAAACCCGCCCAAGCGAAAGGAGCCACCATGGCGATCACTGAGGATGAAGCCCGCAAGGTCGCGCATCTGGCGCGGATTGCGGTCGATGACGCGGACCTGCCGGCGCTCGCGCAGGAACTCAACAGCATCCTGCATTTCATGGAGCAGCTGAACGAGGTCGATGTCGAAGGCATCGAGCCGATGACCGGCGTCGAACCGATGCGGTTGAAACGGCGCGCCGATATCGTCACCGATGGCGAGATGAAGGACCTGATCCTGAAGAATGCGCCCGATGCGCGCGAGGGCTTCTTTGCCGTGCCGAAGGTGGTGGAATGAGCGATCTGAACAAACTGAGCATTGCCGCCGCCCGCGACGGGCTGCGCAAGGGCGATTTCACCAGCCTTGATCTGACCGAGGCCTGCCTTGGCGCCATCGAGGGCGCCGACGCGCTGAACGCCTATAGTCACCGCACGCCGGATCAGGCGCGCGCCATGGCGGTGGCGGCGGATGCCCGCATTCAGGCCGGCGATGCGCCCGCCATGTGCGGCATTCCCCTGGGCATCAAGGATCTGTTCTGCACAAAAAATGTGCCCTCGCAGGCGGCAAGCCGCATCCTTGACGGCTTTTTGCCGCAATATGAATCGACCGTGACCCAGAACCTGTGGGACGCGGGCGCGGTCATGCTGGGCAAGCTCAGCATGGATGAATTCGCCATGGGCTCGTCGAATGAAACCGCCTGTTACGGCCCGGTCGTGAACCCGTGGAAGGTGGACGGCCGGCAGCTGACGCCGGGCGGCTCCTCGGGCGGTTCGGCGGCGGCGGTGGCGGCCGATCTGTGTCTGGCGGCGACCGGCACCGATACCGGCGGCTCGATCCGCCAGCCTGCGGCATTCACCGGCACGGTGGGGCTGAAGCCGACCTATGGCCGCGTCAGCCGCTGGGGCGTCATCGCTTTTGCCAGTTCGCTGGATCAGGCCGGGCCGATGACCAAGACTGTCCGCGACGCGGCGATCATGCTGGGGGCGATGGCCTCGGTCGATCCCAAGGATTCGACCAGCGCCGAGCGCGAGATCCCCGACTATGAGGCCGCGCTGACCGGCGACATTCGCGGCAAGAAAATCGGCATTCCGCGCGAATACCGCATGGACGGTATGTCAGATGAAATCGATGCGCTCTGGCGGCAGGCCGCCGAGATGCTGCGCGATGCCGGCGCCGAGATCGTCGATATCAGCTTGCCGCATACGAAATACGCGCTGCCCGCGTATTACGTCATTGCCCCGGCCGAGGCGTCCTCGAACCTCGCGCGCTATGACGGCGTGCGCTATGGCCATCGCGCAAAGCTGGGCGCGGGCGATGGCGTGGTCGAGATGTATGAAAAGAGCCGCGCCCAGGGTTTCGGCCCCGAAGTGCAGCGCCGGATCATGATCGGCACCTATGTGCTGTCGGCGGGCTTTTACGACGCTTATTACAACCGCGCCCGCCGTGTCCGGGCGCTGATCAAGCGCGATTTCGATCAGGCCTATGCCAGCGGCGTCGATGCGATCCTGACCCCGGCCACCCCCAGCGCCGCATTCGGTCTGGGCGAGATGTCGGGCAAGGACCCGGTCGAGATGTATCTGCTGGACGTGTTCACCGTCACCGTGAACCTTGCCGGTCTGCCGGGAATCTCGGTGCCAGTGGGGCTGGATAAGCAGGGCCTGCCGCTGGGCATGCAACTCATCGGGCGGCCTTGGGACGAAGCCGGTCTGTTGAACCTTGCGCACAGCCTCGAATCTGCGGCAGGCTTCACGGCGAAACCCTCGCGCTGGTGGTAACCGGCCAGAACTGGAGATACTGATGCGGAACCTTATGATCCTGTCGGTGCTGGCGCTGGCCGCTTGCGGCGAAAATTCGGGCTGGAACCCGAATTACAGCGGCATGCATAACGGCACGGGCTATGCCAAATACATGCACGAACGCGAGGCGGCGCTGCATGGCAAGGGCGCGGTGCCCCCGGTGATTCCGGTGCAACTGCCGGCCAAGGCACCAACGGCGGCCGAGCTTTACGGCACGGCGCCCAGCCAGACCAAGGCCGGCACGGTAACCGTCACCGCCGCCGGAAATGCTGCCAAGACGCCGGCAAATGTGCCGGTGACGACCAGCGGCCCCTATCCCGGCTCGACCCCGGTGCTGGTGCGCTATGCCCATCAGGAACAGCAAAACCCCGGCAGCAATGTCTATAAGCGGACCGGCGGTTCGGTGCTGGATGCCGGGCGGACCTGCTCGGGCTATGCCTCGGCGGATATCGCGCAGCGTGCCTTTATCGCGGCGGGCGGCCCGATTCTGGACCCCAAGGGCATGGATCCCGACGGTGACGGTTTCGTCTGCGGCTGGGACCCGCGCCCGGTGCGCAACGCCGCCGGGCTTTGAGCCCTTCGCCCAATCACGGCGACCGGCGGGGCCAGCGGCCCGAGCTGGTCGTCATTCATTATACCGGCATGGCGGACGGGCCCTCGGCCCGCGCCCGGCTGTGCGATCCCGCAGCCGAGGTCAGCGCCCATTGGCTGATCCATGAGGACGGCCGCACCGAGGCGCTGGTCCCCGAGGACCGCCGCGCATGGCATGCCGGCGCCGGCAGCTGGCTGGGCCGCGATGACGTGAATTCGCGCAGCATCGGCATCGAACTGGTCAATCCGGGCGACAGTCCCTTTCCCGAGCCGCAGATGGCGGCGCTGGAGCGGCTTTTGCATCAGATCCTGGCGCGCTGGGGCATTCCGGCGGCGGGGGTGATTGGCCATTCCGATATGGCGCCGGGGCGCAAATCCGATCCCGGCCCGCGTTTCGACTGGCGGCGGCTGGCCGTGCAGGGCCTTGCGGTCTGGCCTGCGGGGGCGGCGGGCGATCTGCCTCTGGCCGAAAGTCTGACCCGCATCGGCTATCCTGACGATCCGGCACGGCTCGCGGCATTCCGGCTGCGCTTCCGGCCATGGGCGGACGGCCCCGAGGATGCAACCGACCGCCGGATCGCGGCGGCGCTGGCCTATAGCGTTTCGTAAAGCGCCTCGATCCGCGCGGCCTCGTCACTCAGACCATAGGGTGGGTTGATGACGAACATGCCCGATCCGACCATGCCATGGCCGGGGCGCGCGGGCGGAAAGCGGATCTCTGAGGACAGGGCATCGGGATGCGCAGCGCGAAGCGTTTCGGCCATCGGTGCCTGCCGGTCGTCGGTCAGGATCGGATACCACAGCGCGATGGTGCCGACATTCCATTTCCGTGCCAGCTTGGCGATATGGCGCGGGATTGCGTCGTAATCGGCTTTGATCTCATAGCTTGGGTCGATCAGCAGCAGCCCGCGCCGGGGCATGGGCGGGCAGATCGCATTGGCCATCTGGAACCCGTCCTGCCGGTGCAGATGGGCGAAGCCTCCGACGCGGGCCAGGGCCTCGTGCTCGGCCGGGTGCAGCTCGGCCAGATGGGCCTCATCCTCGGGGCGCAGGAAATAGCGGGCGATCAGCGGCGAGCCGGGATAGGCCTGCGGCCCGTGCAGGGCGCGGATCTGGTCCAGCGCCTGACGCAAGGGGTGATCCGCAGGCAGCCAGTCCTGCGCCAGGGCACGGGTGATGCCGGCGCGGGCCTCGCCGGTCTTTTCCGATTCCGGGCCGCCAAGATCGTAAAGCCCGCGCCCGGCATGGGTTTCCAGATAGCTCAGCGGTTTGGGCTTGGCGCACAGATACTCCAGCATCCACGCCAGCAGCGCGTGCTTGTGCAGGTCGGCCAGATTCCCGGCGTGATAGGCGTGCTGATAGGACAACATGATTTCCCCCTATATCCGGCAGCCGGAAATGAAAAGCGGCGGCGCCCAGGGAGGAGGAGGGGGCGCCGCCGCACAACGCCGGCCCAGGGAGGAGGAGGGGCCGCGTATAGGTCGCGGTCATGGCAGGGAGGAGGAGCCATTGACCGCTGCCGACGATCCCAGGGAGGAGGGGGGACCATCGTATTCCGTCCCGCATCTTGGCGGGGATTAGCGGCGGCACCCTCCAGGGAGGAGGAGGGGAGGGTGCCGCCTGAACCGCGAGATCCCGGGAGGAGGTGGGATCGCGCCGTATGGGTTGGCGGCACCCTCAGGAAGGAGGAGGGAGGCTGCCGCCGGAACTGCGAGATCCCGGGAGGATGTGGGATCGCGCCGTATGGGTTGGCGGCACCCTCAGGGAGGAGGAGGGAGGCTGCCGCCGGAACTGCGAGATCCCGGGAGGATGTGGGATCGCGCCGTATGGGTTGGCGGCACCCTCAGGGAGGAGGAGGGAGGTTGCCGCCGGAACTGCAAGACCTAGGGGAGGAGGCGGGTCTTGCCGTATTGGGTGGCGGCATCCCCAGGGAGGAGGGGGGAGGCCGCCTGTACCGTGAAGCCCCAGGGAGGAGGAGAGGGCTTCTCCGGAACCGAATTTTTGCGGCGGCATCCTCAGGGAGGAGGAGGGAGGATGCCGCCTGAACCCAGACCCCAGGGAGGAGGAGGGGGTCGGGTATCGTTATTCCTTACTTCGCACCCCAGGCGGCTTCGTAAGCCACGCTGCGGATGTTCGAGCGGCACATGCCGAGGTCGGCGAGGTCGCGGTCGGTCAGATCGTTCAGTTCGCGCAGGGTCTGGCGATAGACCGAACGGCGGGCCATGTAATCACGGGCGTCGGCGACGAATTTCGCGATGCGACCGTTGCCAGCTTCGTTGCGGGCGGTGCCTTGGTTCAGTACGAGAACAGCCATTTCATCTACTCATCTTCTTGCGGGTTCGCGGCGGGCCGGATTGCCTGTCGCTTTGTTAGGGCCAACATGGTTCGTTTTCTGCACTTGCACAATGGGGCGTGGTGAAATGCTGCTATGCAGAAACGTCATATCTATTTCTGGAAGATACTCACAAGCTGTTAATAAACTGTTACATTTCGTGGACGGAATTGCCCGGAATGTAGCATTTTCGGGGTTTTTGGGCCTCGTGACGCGGGGGCACAAAGCCTTAGCGGATCGTGACAGCGGGGCGGCTTGCCGTCGGTTTTGGCATTTGCCATTCTGCCAGCGCTTTGGAACTGGGGGTCAGCATGGCGATATCACGGGAACGTGTGCTTGAGGAATTGGCGCGGATCGCGATTCCGGGGGGTGGAAACCTGATTTCCGACGATCTGGTGCGGGCGCTGCATGTCGATGCCGAAACGATTCGATTCGTGATCGAGGCCCCAGATGCGGTGGTTGCGCGTGCCCTTGCCCCGGTCGAGGCCGAGGCGCAGCGCCGCCTGACCGCGTTGACCGGCGACCAGAAAGTGCAGATCGTCATGACCGCGCCCGCCGCGCCCCGTGGCCCGGCGCCGCAGGTGGTGGCGCGCTCGGGCGAGGGGCAGGGGGGCGAGCCGCCTAGCCTCAAGATCGGTCGGCATCCGACGCCGCAGGCCGGGCCGGCCCCGGTCAGCGGCGTGGCGCGGATCCTCGCCATCGGCTCGGGCAAGGGGGGCGTGGGGAAATCCACGCTGACCTCGAACCTCGCGGTGGCGCTGGCGCGGCAGGGGCGGCGGGTCGGGCTGCTGGACGCCGATATCTATGGCCCTTCGCAGCCGCGCATGCTGGGCCTGACCGGCCAGCGCCCGGTCAGCGACGGCCAGATGATCGAGCCGCTGCGCGCCCATGGCGTCACCGTCATGTCGCTGGGCCTGATGATGAAGGAAGGCGAGGCGGTGGTCTGGCGCGGCCCGATGCTGATGGGCGCGCTGCAGCAGATGCTCAATCAGGTGAAATGGGGCGAGCTGGACATCCTGCTGGTCGATCTGCCGCCCGGCACCGGCGATGTGCAGCTGAGCCTGTGCCAAAAGGCGCAGGTCAGCGGCGCCATCATCGTCTCGACCCCGCAGGACGTGGCGCTGATCGACGCGCGCCGCGCCATCGACATGTTCGACAAGCTGAAAACCCCGGTGCTGGGGCTGGTCGAAAACATGACTACTTATATATGCCCCAATTGCGGCCATGAGGCGCATCTGTTCGGCCATGGCGGCGTCGCGGCCGAGGCGGCAAAGCTGGGCCTGCCTTTCCTGGGCGAGATTCCCCTGAACCTCGA
>JAGPGI010000176.1 GCA_018056045.1 Paracoccus sp. (in: a-proteobacteria) | reverse complement strand
TGAACAGCGTCAACACCGCGCTGGGTTTTGAAAGCGGTATCATCATCGTCGTGGTCGCCATCATGCTGGACCGGATGCTGCGTGTAAGGGGTCGCAATGACTGAGCGGAACGCCGTCGAATTCGACAACGTCAACATCGTCTTTGGCGAGAACCCCCATAACGCCCTGCCGCTGATGGATCAGGGCCTTGCGCGCGGCCCGATCAAGGCGGAAACCGGGCAGGTGCTGGGCGTCCATAACTGTTCGCTTTCCGTGCGCGAGGGCGAGATTCTGGTGCTGATGGGCCTTTCCGGCTCGGGCAAGTCCACGCTTTTGCGCGCCGTGAACGGCCTCAACGCGGTCTGCCGGGGCGAGGTCAGGATCTGGGACGGAAATGGCATGGTCTCGGTCACTCATGCATCCAGCGCCGAGCTGCGCCGCATCCGGCGCGAGCGCATCGCCATGGTCTTCCAGCAATTCGGCCTGCTGCCCTGGCGCTCGGTGCGCGAGAATGTCGGGCTGGGGCTGGAACTGGCCCATGTCCCCCCGGCCGAGCGCCGCAGCCGCGTCGATGCGCAGCTGGCGACGGTCGGGCTGACCGACTGGGGGGACCGCAAGGTGGGAGATCTGTCGGGCGGCATGCAGCAGCGCGTGGGTCTGGCGCGCGCCTTTGCTACCCAGGCGCCGGTGCTGCTGATGGACGAGCCCTTCTCGGCGCTTGATCCGCTGATCCGCACCCGCTTGCAGGACGAATTGCTTGAACTGCAAAAGCAGGCGCGGCGCACCATCGTCTTTGTCAGCCACGATCTGGACGAGGCTTTCCGCATCGGCAACCGCATCGCCCTGATGGAGGGCGGACGCATCGTGCAGATCGGCACCGCGCGCCAGATCATCGCCAATCCGGTCAATGCCTATGTCGAGGATTTCGTCGCCCATATGAACCCGCTGGCGGTCCTGACCGCCGAGGATGTGGCCGAACCCGATGCGGCCGGAGGCGTGTCTCTGGACCGCGCCCCCATCGACCGCGAGACCCCGCTGCGCGACCTGATCCGGCTGATGACCGAAACCGGCGCCGATGCTTTGGCCCTGCAGGGCGGCGGCCGGGTGACGCGGCAAAGCCTGATGGCGCGGCTGGTCAGCACGCCAGCCGGTGGCGGCGCCAGCGAACACTAGCCGCATATGTTGCAGAACAGCCACAACCCGCCCGAAAATTCCTGCCGGGCGGGTTGTGGCGAATCATCGCACGCTCCTATCAAACTCCTGTTCCGCAACCTCAAGAGAAAGGGCTTGGCATGACCGATAATACCGCCGTTCCGGCTGACGCCCTTCATGGCCTGCAGCGATATCCGCATTCGCAAGCCTGACGGAACCTGATCGACAGACCCGGCTGACGGGCTGATCGCTCTCTCCTCCATCGACGGTTGATGCCTGCTTCGGCAGGCCGGATTCCGTCCGTTTTTCTCAACACACAGGGGCCGTGCCGCGCAAGCGGGCGGCAGAACCAGCATGAATGCAGTCAGTTTCCGTCCCGCGCGAGAACTTCGCGCACCAATGGACGACATGATCCAGAGCTACGGCCTTTTCCCGGTCGTCGCGGCGCTGATCCGCGCCGCGTTCCGGCGCAAGAAGACCCGCCCGCCTCCGATAAGGCTGGCGGATCTCTCGGATCATCTGCGCCGGGATATCGGTCTTGCCCCGCGGGAACGGGGGCCGCGCGACTGGGATCCGTTCTGAGCCCAGCCCAAGCCCCGGCATAGGCCGGGGCTTGCGACATGTGCCCAACTGACCGCGCAACCGGGCGGCTATCCGGCGCTGAACCCGAATAAAGTTAAAATTTTCACCACCTATGCGGATTGTGGCATTAATCACATCGCGTATGGATTGTTTTGATTATCAGCTTATTTCATCGGGCACCCATTCCGGCTCGACATTCAAAAAGATTGGATAAAGCATGAAAGACATCGTGGAAAACGACAACCATCTGATCATTTCGTCGACCAGCGAATCCGGCCAAAAGTTTCAGGTCGGCTATCCCAAAGACGAAGGATACGCCAAGGAGACGCTTTCGGCCGAATTGGCAGACAGCCTGGCCGCGATGGCGGGATATCAGGACCTGAGATGGGTTCCGGGCGAGCAACCCGGCTATACCTCGCCCGGCGCCGAAGGTATTGGTATCGTGCAGGGTTACGTCAGCCATGACCGTGGCCCGATCTATGCCTATCGGATCAACTTCTACAACCGCAAGGGCTGGAGTTTCAAATTCATCGACGAAAGCGGCGACGTCTACAAGATCACCACCATTCGCAATGGCTGGCATTATATCGATTATAATTCCGACAAGCCGATCATTCTCGGCGTCGCCTAAATCTGCCGCGGCGGGACATTCGCGTCCCGCCGCAGCCGCGCCTCGCGCAAGGTAATATAGCAGATGGCGCCGATCATGATCGTGCCGCCCAGCATGACCCAGATATCGACCGGCTCGCCAAAGACCAGCGCCCCCAGAAGGGCTGCCCATACCAGTTGCAACAGCACCACCGGCTGGGTCACCGTCAGGGGTGCGGCGGCGAATGCACGGGTCATCGCATAATGCCCGGCAGTGGCGAAAAGCGCCGTTCCCGCCAGCACCGCGCATTGTTCCATGCTGGGCGACACCCAGTCCAGCGCCGCGAGGGGTGCCAGCCCGATGCAGACGGTCAGCGACATCATCGCCACCACCACCGTCGCGGGCAGCGCCTCGGACAGGCGTTTCGCGACCAGATACGAGCTGCCAAAGGCCAAAGACGCGCCCAGCTGCGCCAGATGCCCGGGCTGCAACTCACGGATGCCGGGACGCAGAACGATCATCGCCCCGGCCAGAGCCACCAGAATGGCCAGCGCCCGCCGCCATGAGATCCGCTCGCCCATCAGCAGCGCCGCACCCAGCGTGACGACAATCGGATTGAGGAAACCGATAGCCGTCACCTCGGCCACGGTGATCCGGGCCATGGCGTAAAACCACAAGACCACCGCCAAGACATGCAGGCCCCCGCGCAGCATCAACAGCCGCCAGATCCGCGGCGAAAACCCCTGCCGCAGCGCCGGCACCAGCACCGGGATCAGAAAGATCAGGCCAAAGGCAAAGCGGATGAATGCGCCCTCGGCCGCAGGCAGCGCCACGCCCAGCCAGCGCACGCTACCGTTCACCGCAACAAAGCACAGGCCCGTGGTCAGCATCCACAGGATACCAGCCAGATCACTGCGGGTCGCGGAAGCGGGCATGTCGGTCATCCGACCGGCATGCCCGCTATTCCCCCTCATGGCAAGGCTCAGCCGTGCAGGATCAGCCCCAGCGCGATGGCCCACATCACCAGCCCGACCAGCACATCCAGCACGCGCCAGGCGATGGGTTTGGCAAACAGCGGCGCCAGCAGCCTTGCCCCGTAACCCAGAGCAAAGAAGAATATGATCGACGCCGTGACCGCCCCGATCAGAAAACCTGTCTTGTCCGGCCAGCCCGAGGAAATCGAACCGAGCAGCACCACCGTATCCAGCCAGACATGCGGGTTCAGCCAGGTCAGCGCGGCGATGACCGCCAGCGTCGCCCCAAGGCTTGCTGCCCCCTGCCCGGCTTTCAGCGCCGCCCCGCCACGCCACGCGGCCAGAAACGCCTTGGCGCCATATGCCAGCAGAAAGATCACCCCGCCCCAGCGCATCACCTCCAGAAACCACGGCGCGCTTGAGGCGATCGCCCCCGCCCCCATCACCCCGGCCGTGATCAGCAGCGCATCCGACAGCGCGCAAAAGGCGCAGGTGGCAAAGACATGGTGCCGCAACAGGCCCTGCTTCAGCACAAAGGCATTCTGCGCCCCGATGGCGACGATCAGCGACAGGCTGGTTCCGAAACCGGCAAGATAAGCACTCATGGCACGCTCCGTTATGCGATCTTTCTGTTGCCCTCTCTTGCCCGACAGCACGTATTCAGACAAACTAAAAAAAGTTACCCAGATTAAGCTGAACTTAATGCTCGACTACGCTGCCCTTGTCGCCCTTGCCGAAATCATCCGCCGCGGCTCGTTCGAGGAGGCGGCGGCGGCGCTTGGCGTGACACCCTCGGCGATCTCGCAACGCATCAAGGGGCTTGAGGAACGCATGGGCGAGGTGCTGATCCATCGCGGCCCGCCGGCGCGCGGCACCGCGATGGGGCTGCGGCTGATGCAGCATCTCGATCAGGTGCGGGTGCTGGAACAGGCGCTGGGGACGGATCCCGGTGCTGCCCCGGCCACGCTGCGGCTGGCGATCAATGCCGACAGCCTCGCCACATGGTTTCCGCCGGTGATGACGGCGCTTGACGTGATCTATGACCTGGTGGTGGACGATCAGGATCATGCCCGCGACTGGCTGCGCAAGGGCGAGGTCTCGGCCGCGATCAGCTCCGACCCCGAGCCGGTGCCGGGCTGCGACGCTTATGCGCTGGGGCACATGCGCTATCACGCGCTGGCCACACCCGCCTTCATCGCCCGGTATTTTCCGGGCGGCGTGACCGAAGCCGCATTGCGCCGGGCACCGTCTGTCATCTTCAACATGAAGGATGCCGCCCAAAGCCGCTGGGCGGAATCGCTCACCGGCACGAAACTGCATCTGAGCGGCCATCAGGTCCCCGCCTCCGAGGCCTTTGCCCGCGTGGTCGAACTTGGCCTTGGCTGGGGCATGATCCCCGACAGCATGGCCGCCCCTGCCCTCGCCGCAAACCGCCTCGCCTATCTGGCCCCCGAAATGCCGCTCGATATCGCTCTTTACTGGCACGTCCAGCGCGCCATCCGCCCGGCACTGGCCCCCCTGACCGGCGCGATACGCAAAAGGGCCGCAGAAAACCTGCGACCCTGATTTCTTCTTCACTCAAATATCCCCGCCGGAGGCGGCCGGCCTCAAAGCTGGGCGGCCACGTCATCCGACAAGTCGAAATTGCCGGTCACGTTCTGGACGTCGTCATCTTCATCAAACGCATCCAGCAGCTTCATCAGCTTCTGCGCAGTTTCCAGATCGGTGATCTCGGTCGGCGCCTGCGGCTTCCAGATCAGCTTGGCGGTCTCGGATTCCCCCAGCGCCGCCTCAAGCGCGGTCGAGACCTCGCCCAGATCGGTGTCCGAGGTATAGATCCAGTGACCTTCCTCGTCGCTTTCGACATCCTCGGCCCCGGCCTCGATCGCGGCCATCATCACCGTATCGGCATCACCCACGCTGGCCGGATACATGATCTCGCCCTTGCGGTCGAACATGAAGCTGACCGAGCCGGTCTGCCCCATATCGCCGCCATATTTGGTGAAATAGCTGCGCACATTCGAGGCGGTGCGGTTGCGGTTGTCCGTCATCGCCTCGACGATGATGGCGATGCCGTTCGGGCCGTAGCCCTCATAGCGGATTTCGTCGTAATTCTCGGCGTCGCCGCCCTGCGACTTCTTGATCGCGCGGTCGATCACGTCCTTGGGGACGGAATTCGACTTGGCTTCCTTGACCGCCAGACGCAGACGCGGGTTCTTGTCGGGGTCGGGGTCGCCCATCTTGGCGGCGACGGTGATCTCTTTGGCCAGTTTCGAGAACAGCTTGGAACGAAGCTTGTCCTGCTTCCCTTTCCGATGCTGGATATTGGCCCATTTGGAATGGCCTGCCATGGTGCTTTCCAGATCCTTTGAAATGTATCGCTGGCGCTTTTAGTCAGCCGGGTCCGGGGCTGCAAGCATTTGCCTCAACTCGGCCAGCACATAAAGCCGCAAGGCGGTCGCCAGCCCGACATCGGCGGGGCGGCGGTGGTCGATCTGGGCGATCAACGTCGCGGTGGTTTCGCCGCGCCGGCGCGCGATCAGCTTCAGTTCACGCCAAAAGGGTTCCTCAAGGCTGACCGAGGTGCGATGCCCACCAATGGTCACCGAATGCTTGACCGGGGCCGACATGGCCGGAAGGATAAAGGGCTCAACCATCCCCCTGATCCTTGTCCTGGCGATGCCCGTCCAGATGGCGGGCGGCGCGGTCGGCATCGGCCTGCTCGATCCGCTTTTGGACCTTGCTGCGGCCGAATTTCGCCGCATTCGCATCGCCCGTCGCACGGGCAGCGTCGCGGGCGGCGGATTTCCGCGCCGCCCGCAAGTTGATGATTTTGCCCG